>DIVM01000230.1 GCA_002435835.1 Firmicutes bacterium UBA6132 | reverse complement strand
AAACATTCTTTTAATGTTTTTTCTCTAAATTTAGTATTTGTAAGCTCAATTTCTGCACCAGCAAGCTGAATATTTGAAGGTGCAATATGTAAATTATCTATTTCACTTTTATAAATAATTTTATTTATATCATATCCTTCAACTAATACATCATACATTGTATATTCAACCTGATTTTTATCTATTCCAAAACCACTAGTAGAATTTCCCTGTGGATCTATATCGATGCTTAAAACACTTTTTCCTTTAAGAGCTAAGGCTGCACAAAGATTAACATTTGTTGTAGTTTTACCAACTCCACCTTTTTGATTAAATATGCTTATTATTTTAGACATTAATTTTCCTCATTACATTTTATATTTTAAACCTGTTATAAGCTTTTTTTAGGTATTCTTACTTTAATTTCAATAAATTCATCAGATTCACCTTGTTCAAACTTTGCGTCAATTCCTGTTTTAACTATTTCATTGTAAGCATTTTTAATTGTATTAATATAAATTTTATAATTAATAAAATTTCTTACATAACGCTTGTCCTTAGTTTTCTCCATATTTACATCTTCTAAAATAGATTTAATAAGTTTTTCTGTAGCACTAACATTTAAATCTTTTTTAATTATTTTATCAACTATATTTAATAATAACTCTTCATCATCAATTTTTAAAAGGGCTCTTGCGTGTCGCTCACTTAAATTACTTTGTTTAATTTTTTGTTTTACACTCTCTGGAAGTTTAAGTATGCGCATTTTATTTGCTATGGTAGATTGAGATTTACCTACTTTTTCTGCTAATTGAGTTTGGTTTAAATCAAAATCTTCAATTAACCTTTCAAATGCCATAGCTTCTTCAATAAAGTCTAAATTTTCTCTTTGCAAATTTTCAATTAAAGCCATAGCTGCTGATTCTTCTTCACCAACTTCAATTATAACTGCAGGAATACTATCCATACCCAACAGCTTTGCAGCTCTGAAACGTCTTTCTCCTGCTATAATTTCATAAATGTCATCATAAATATTTCTAATTGTTATGGGTTGAATTACCCCATAATTTTTTATTGACAAACTGAGTTCTTCTAATGCCTTATCATCAAAAAATTTTCTCGGCTGGTTTTTATTTGGAATAATTTTATTAACATCTATATTAGTTATATTGCTTATCAAAAAAATTTCCCCCTTATATACAGTTAAATTAATGGATCTTTACTTGGTTTTCCTGCTTTTCTTGGATATATTTCACTTGTTTCTTTTACTTTTTCTATTATTACTATTTTTCTTATTATATCTGTATTAGGTAAACTTATTTCTTTTACTTCTTTTATAATTCCACCTAATTTTTCCACAGCATTTCTGCAAGTATCTATTTCCTCGGAAATATTTTCGCTTTTATATGCTGCAAAATAACCTCCGACTTTTACAAATGGTATGCAGTATTCACCTAAGACATTTAAAGGAGCAACAGCTCTTGAAACGCAAATATCAAATTTCTCTCTATATTTTTCATCTTTTCCAAAATCCTCTGCTCGACCATGTATTAAATTAACTTCTTTTAAATTTAATTCATTTACTACTTCTTGTAAAAAGTCAATTCTTTTTCTTAAACTATCAAGTAAGGTTACACTAAAGTTGTCATTTACTATTTTTAAAGGAAGACCTGGAAATCCTCCTCCTGTTCCAACATCAATAATACTTTTTATTTCATTTGAATTTTCATTACTTAATAAAAGAATGCTATCTAAAAAATGCTTAATATATATTTCTTCATCATCTTCAATTGAAGTAATATTAATTTTATTGTTCCATTCTTTTAAAAGTTCTTTATATTTTTCAAATTTTACATCAGTTGTTTCATCATAATTTAAATTTAGTTTTTTAAATCCATTCTTCAGGGTGTTTATCATTTACTCACCTTCTTTTTCTTTAATCAAGATTATTTTCAATTAAATTGTCCTTACTTCTTCTTCTTTGTTCAAGATAAATTAATAATACATTTATATCCGAAGGTGAAACTCCTGATATACGAGACGCCTGACCAATAGATTTTGGTTTTATTTTTTCAAGCTTTTGCTGAGCTTCAATTCTAAGACCACTAATATTATTATAGCATAAATCATTGGGAATAGTTTTATTTTCTAATTTTCTATATTGTTCTATTTGTTTAGTTTGTTTTAATATATAACCTTCATATTTTATAACCGTTTCAACAAAATCCATAATTTCCTTTTTTAATTCAGGTCTATTCTCATCTAAATGCTCAATATTACCATAATTAATTTCCGGTCTTTTTAATAATTCATAAATAGTTATTGGCATTTTTAAAGGAACTGAATTTATACTTTGTAGAAAATCATTTACTTCAGCTTTTGGAGTTATTTTAATATTTTGAATTCTTTCAATTTCATTTTTTATTATTTCTTGTTTTTTTATAAATTTTTCATATCTATCTTCTTTAACAAGACCTATTTCATAACCTTTTTCAGTTAATCTTTCATCAGCATTGTCCTGCCTTAAAATAAGCCTGTATTCTGCTCTTGAAGTCATCATTCTATATGGTTCATTTGTTCCTTTTGTAACTAAATCATCAATTAAAACACCTATATATGCTTCTGAACGATCTAAAATCAGCGGCTCTTTGTTTTGTAAATTAAGTGCAGCGTTAATACCAGCAATTAAACCTTGAGAAGCAGCTTCTTCATATCCTGAACTTCCATTTACCTGTCCTGCGAAAAATAAATTATTTATTTTTTTAAGTTCAAGACTTGGCTTTAATTGTGTTGGATCTATACTATCATATTCTATTGCATAGGCAGGTCTCATTATTTCTGCATTTTCAAGTCCAACCATAGAACGATACATTGGTATTTGTACTTCATAAGGAAGTGATGAGCTCATTCCTTGAATATACATTTCTTTTGTATTTCTTCCTTCAGGTTCTACAAAAAGTTGATGCCTATCTTTATCAGAAAATTTAACTACTTTATCTTCTATTGAAGGACAGTATCTTGGTCCAATACTTTGAATAACTCCTTCATATAAAGGGGAACGATCTAAATTTTGTCTTATAATTTCATGAGTTTTTTCAGTTGTATATGTTATATAACATGGTACTTGTTCTATATCTATTTTATCAGTCATAAAAGAAAAAGGAATTATTTCTTCATCACCTGTTTGCGCACTCATAACTTCATAATTTAAACTATCAGCATGTATTCTTGCAGGAGTACCCGTTTTAAATTTTCTAAGTTCAATACCAAAACTTTTCAATGAATCTGATAACTCATTTGAAGGAGCAAGTCCATTTGGTCCTGAAGAATAATTTAATTCACCAATATAAATTCTTCCTTTTAAATAAGTTCCTGTTGTTACTACTACTGCTTTTGCTTCATAATATGCACCAAGTAAAGTATATACGTTAAAGCTTCCGTCATCATTCAAACTAATTTTTGTAACTTCTACTTGTTTTAATGATAAATTATGTTGATTTTCAATAGTTTTTTTCATTTCTGAATGATAATGATTTTTATCAGCTTGTGCTCTTAATGAATGAACTGCCGGTCCTTTAGATAAATTTAACATTTTGCATTGTATCATGGTTTTGTCTATATTTAATCCCATTTGACCACCAAGAGCATCTATTTCTCTAACTAAATGTCCTTTTGCGGTTCCACCTATATTAGGATTACATGGCATCATGGCAATTGAATCAAGGCTCATAGTCAACATTAAAGTTTTCATTCCAAGGCGTGCAGAAGCAAGGGATGCTTCACAACCCGCATGACCTGCTCCTATTACAATAACATCATATTTATCTGAAAGAAAATCTCTTACTCTATCTTCCATTTTTAATTCCTTTCTAAACAAAGGGCTTAATTTCCCTATATATATTTTAATATCTTAGGGACGGACCCTTTTTTGACATGGTCTATTTTTCGGGTTTTAGGGTGCCGTCCCTTACCCTTTTTTTACTTACCTATACAAAATTCTTCAAATATTTTATCTATTAAATCATCGCTTACTGCTTTTCCAACTATAAGCCCTAAACTTTCTAATGCATTTTTTAAATCTATTTCAATAAAATCTATAGAAAAACCATCTTCAATAGATTTTAAAACTTCTTCTAGGCTATTCTTAGCTTTTATAAGCAAATTTTTATGTCTTAAATTATTTATTATTAAATCATTATCCAAATTAATAGAACCTTTAAAAAACATGTCAGTTATTTTATTTATAATTTCTTGAAGTCCTATACTTTTTAAAACAGAAATATTTATTATATTTTGTTTTATATAATCATAATTTTTTAGTTCTAATTTATTTTCAAGGTCTGATTTATTATTAATGTAAATAACTTTTTTATTTTTTATATAATTGATAATTTTTATATCTTCTTCTTCTAATTCTTTTGAAGAATCAAAAACCATTATAACTAAATCAGCTTCATCAACTTTACTAAGAGCTTTTTCAACTCCTATTTTTTCAACTATATCTTCTGTTTCTCTTATTCCTGCTGTATCTATTATTCTTAAAGGAATTCCTTTAATATTTACATATTCTTCAATTGTGTCTCTTGTAGTTCCTGGTATTTCAGTAACTATAGCTCTATTTTCATTTAATAAGAAATTCATTAAAGATGACTTTCCTACATTTGGTTTTCCAAGTATTACTGTTTTAATACCTTCTTTAAATATTTTACCGGTGTCAGCTGTTTGAACTAATTTATCTATTTTATAAACAATTTCAGTACATTTTTCTTTTGCTTTTGAAATTGTAATTTCATCTTCATCATATTCAGGAAAATCTATATTCACTTCTATATTAGCAAGCAAATCCATTATATCATTTATTGTATTATTTATTTCTTTTGATAATCTACCTTCTAAATGGTTTACAGATATTTCATGACTTGAATCTGTTTTAGAATTAATTATATCAATTACGGCTTCTGCTTGTGTTAAATCTATTCTTCCATTTAAAAAAGCCCTTTTAGTAAATTCTCCTCTTTCAGCTAAACGACAATCATGATTTAAAACAATATCAAGAATTTTTTTTGCTGAAATAACACCACCATGACAATTAATTTCAATTATATCTTCTTTGGTATATGTGTTTGGACCTTTCATATAACTTAATAAAACTTCATCAACAACTTTTCCTTCATCCAATATGAAACCATAATGCAAATATCTTGGTTTTAAATTCATATTTGTATTTGATTTATTCTTTTTTTTCTCAAATATATTTTCAGCAATATTTAATGCATTATCTCCGCTTATTCTTATTATATTTATGCCAGCATTTCCTGGAAATGTTGCTATAGAAGCAATTGTATCTTCTCTCATCATATCACCGTTTCTTTCTAATTTAAAACTTAATAACATATTTTTATTATACATTATACACATTTTACATTAAATTTATTTAATTGTACATATATATTTTTTCATAAAATAAAACCCGGAGGTCCGGGTTAGTTTGTGCTTTATTTTAAATCTATAACAACTCTTCTAAAAGGTTCATCACCTTCTGAGTAAGTAACTATATCTATTTCATCCTGTAAAGTTGAATGTATAACTCTTCTTTCATAAGGATTCATAGGTTCTAGTTTCATTTTATGCTTATAGTTTCTGCATTTATCTGCCATTTTTTTAGCTAAGCGTTTTAGAGTTTCTTCTCTTTTTTCTCTGTAATCTTCAACATTAAAAACTACTCTTACATAATTTTGTCTGTCTTTATTAACCATTAAATTTAAAAGAAATTGAATTTCATCTAAATTCTTACCTCTTTTGCCTATAATAATTCCTTTATCATTTTCATCGATTTTTACTATATCAACTTTTAATGAATTGTTATCGAATTTTATTTGCAAATCAGCTTTTATATTCATTTTAGCTAAAAGAATATCAAAGAAATTCTTTGCTTTTTCTTCTGGACCATTTATTACTGTTACTTTAACTCTTGCTATTTTACTTCCAAGAAAACTTAACAACCCTTTTGAAGGTTCTTTTATAACATCTACTTCAACTTCATTAATTTCTGCTGCGAGTTCACTCAAGGCTGCATTTACAGCTTCATCAACTGTAGCTTTTTCAATAGTTACGCTTTTCATGTTTAATTTAATTCCTCCCCTGATTTTTTGGTTGAATGCATTATTACATATTGTTGAACTAACTGGAATATATTAGATACAACCCAGTATAAACCTAAACCTGAAGGGAAATTCAATGACATAACAAATATCATTATAGGCATCATCACTGTCATTGTTTTTTGTGAAGCCATTTGCTGTTCATTCATAACAGGCTGTCCAGCCATTGACATTTTGCTTGTTAAATATGTTGAAATTCCAGTTATAGCAGCTAATATAGGAACTGCTGCACCTATAAAAGGTAAACTCATTCCACCCATTGATAATCCATTTACAATACCATCACCAAAAACAAAGTTTTCAGCAAATCCTAAATCATTAATCCATAAAAAAGATTTATTTATAGCATCAAAAAATGCTTGATCTTGAAATACATATTTAACTGGTTCTCTAAGTACATAGAAAAAAGATATCAGTATAGGCATTTGTATTAATAAAGGTAAACATCCTGATGCAGGATTATAATTTGCTTCTTTATATAATTCCATTTGTTTTCTTTGCATTGTTTGAGGATCTTTACCATACTTTTCTTGTAATTCTTTTATTTGTGGTCCCATTTCTTGCATTTTTTTCATTGATCTTGTTTGCTTTAATGTTAAAGGCATTACAATGAACTTAAAAATAATTGTTGATAATATTATTGATATTGAATAAGCAGAAAGTACTGCTGAATCCAAAACTGAAACTGCATTATATAACAATCTAACTAATGCTCCAATAGGGTAGCATATAAAATCTAACATTATTTATCCTCCGAGTTATTTCAATGGGTCATACCCACCGGGATTGAATGGATGGCATCTTAAAATACGTTTTACTCCTAAATATGAACCTTTAAAAAATCCATATTTTTTTAAGGCTTCAATAAAATATTGGGAACATGTAGGATAGAATCTGCAATTTCTTATACCTGTGCTGCGAGATAATTTCTGATATATTCTTATAATAAAAATTAATAATTTACTTATTTAAATCACCCTTAAATAAACTCTTTCTTTTAATTAATTTATTAAAAGACTTTTCTAAGTTATTATAATCGCTATCAGATGCATTTACTCTTGCCATGAAAATAAAATCATATCCTTCTTTAAGCTTATGTTCATTTAATCTTACTATTTCCTTCATTCTTCTTCTTATGAAATTTCTCGTTACTGCTTTTTTTATTTTTTTAGCAGCAGTAAAACCAAATCTATTGTACCCTAAATTATTTTTTTTCAAAAATAATACAAGGTTATAATCAGAAATAGAATCATTACAATTATATACAGACTTGTATTCGTTATTGTTTTTAATAATTATCATTGTGTTTTAATTCCTCATCAATGGAATAAAAGGCCACGTACGCGGCCTTATGCTGACAATTTTTTTCTACCTTTTGCTTTTCTTCTTTTTAAAACATTTCTGCCTGATCTTGTGCTCATTCTTTTTATGAAACCATGTTCCTTGCTTCTTTGTCTTCTTTTTGGTTGATAAGTTCTTTTCATTAAAAAACACCTCCTTATATAGCAGATATCTATATTAATATCTATATTTTTTCATTATTTAATTTATTAATACTAATAGATTTTAATTTTCCTAAATTAACAAAAGACATAAATGTCTCTATTTGATGCGACGTGGCTTAAATTCAATAAAATTATAATCTTATTGTTTACATTATTAAAATGAAAGACAAATTTTATTATATCACTTCAATTAAAATTTCACAAGATGAATTTTTAAGTAATCAGATTATAATATTTTTAATTAATTGTGTCAAGCATGTGATTAATAAAATAGTTATTAATATTGTAACCATTGTAATATACTACATTTTTTTACATAATGCAATTATTTTTTAAAAATTCTAAAATTAAATTGAAATTGTGGATAAAAAATGATAATATTAGAAGAAACTGTGGATAAGTTTTTCCATTTAACAAAATTTTGGACAACTTTTTTACAAAAATAAAAAATATTATAATAGCAACGATAAAATTGTTCACAATATATATCAACACTTGTGTATATCTAGATTTTTTATAAAATTATAAATTATTTATCAACAGTCTTGGGATTTGTTTATTAACATACAGGAGGATAAAATGAATTTTGAAGAACTATGGAACGAAGTCTTAGAAATAGTAAAAGAAGATACAAATCAAGTAAGTTTTAATACTTGGTTTAAACCTCTTAAAATCGTCGCTTACAAAAATAATACTATTTATTTAGAGACAGCGGATGAGTTTTTAAGAAATACATTACAAAAGAGGCATTATAATTTTCTAAAAAATGCTTTTAATTATGTTTTAAAGAAAGAAATAGAATTAGTTTTCACTATATCAGGTGAAAACATAGATAAAGAAGATAATAGAAAATCCGACAATAATTCATTTGAAGAAAATGAAAATATATCGGACAAAAAATTAAATCCTAAATATCGTTTTGATAATTTTATTATTGGAAACAGTAACCGATTTGCACATGCTGCATCATTAGCAGTTGCTGAAGCACCAGCTACAGCGTATAATCCCTTGTTTTTATATGGAGGGGTTGGTCTTGGTAAAACCCATCTTATGCATGCCATAGGACATTATATTTTAGACAATAATCCAAATGCTTCAGTTTTATATGTAACAAGTGAAAAATTTACAAATGATTTAATTAATTCTATTAAAGATGGTAAAAATGAAGAATTCAGAAACACTTATAGAAAAGCTGATGTGTTATTAGTGGATGATATACAATTTATAGCAGGAAAAGAAAGTACACAAGAAGAATTTTTCCATACGTTCAATGCCCTTCATGAAGCAAATAAACAAATAATTTTATCAAGCGATCGTCCTCCAAGTGAAATACCAACACTTGAAGACAGACTCCGTTCTCGTTTTGAGTGGGGATTAATTGCTGATATTCAGCCACCAGATTATGAAACAAGAATTGCAATACTAAGAAAAAAAGCTGAATCTGAAAACTATGATGTTCCAGATGAAGTTATTACTTATATTGCACAAAATATTCAATCTAATATTAGAAAACTTGAAGGAGCTTTAATTCGTATATTTGCATATGCTTCTTTAACAAATAAAAAAGAAGTTTCTTTAGAACTTGCGCAGGAAGCCTTAAAACATTTAATTTCAAACAATAAAAAAATAACTCTTATTGATATAAAGGAAGTAGTTGCAAATTATTATAATATTTCCGTTGAAGAATTAGTTTCTAAGAAAAAAACTAAAAATATAGCATATCCAAGACAAGTGGCTATGTATGTTGCCAGAAAGTTAACTGACTCATCCTTACCTAAATTAGGAGATGAATTTGGTGGAAGAGATCATTCAACTGTTTTACATGCATATAACAAAATTGAAGAAGATGTAGAAAATAACCGTGAAATGAAAAAGAATGTTGATGATATAATATCCATGTTAAATAATTAAATTTTTTTTATTTAAGATATCAACATATATCCTGTTGATAAAACACTTAAACTTGTTGATAAAAAAAATCTAGATATAAATTGTTAATTGAATTTAAAAAACTATCAACATCTAGATTTTTATATTTTGTAACTGATACCAACTATTTTATTTGTTTTCAACAAATTAACAGGTACTACTATTATTACTAATAAGTATTTTAATATATTATATCTATTTAATTTATTTTCTAATTGTTAATAGTAATTAATTAAAGGAGAAAACATGAAAATAAAAATAAATCAAAATGAATTATATAAATCTATAAATACAGTACAAAAAGCTGTTTCATCAAGAACTACACTTCCTATTTTAACAGGTATATTAATAGAAGCTAAAGATAATAAATTAATACTTACAGCTACTGATTTAGAAATTGGAATAAAAACATATTCTGAATGTGAAGTAATTGAAGAAGGTTCTATTGTTGTTCATGCAAGATTAATAGGAGATTTTATAAGGAAACTTCCTAATAACTCAACTGTAAATATAGAAACTACTCAAAACAATAATATAGAAATTAAATGTTTAAATTCTGAAATAAACATACTTGGAAATTCTTCAGCAGAATATCCAAATAGCAATTTTGATAATGAAGGTATATCATTCGATATACATTCTGATTCTTTAAAGGGATTAATTAGAAGTACTTATTTTGCATCTGCACAAGAAAATATTAAACCAATATTTACAGGATGTTTAATAGAAATTAAAAATAATATTTGCACTTTTGTAGCACTTGATGGTTATAGAATGGCAATAAAAAAAGAACAAATTGATTTTTCAGGTGAAGTTACAGCTGTTGTACCTGCAAAAGCATTATTAGAAATATTAAGAATTATAGAAGAAAATAAGGAAAATACTAAAATTACAATATCAGATAGTCATGTTTCATTTAATATAGATCATACAACTGTTATCTCTAATTTACTTGAAGGAAAATTTATAGATTACGAAGGCATATTAAAAGATAATTATGTCTCTGTAGTTAAAGTTGATAATTTTAACTTTAGAAACAGTATAGAAAGAGCATCCCTTTTAGCAAAGGATGACAAAAATAATTTAATTATTTTGGATGTTAAAGAAAATAATATTCAAATTAATTCTGCTTCTGAATATGGGAATGTTGAAGAAAATGTTGATATTGAAAAACAAGGCGAAGATATTAAAATTGGATTTAATTCAAAATATATACTTGATGTATTAAAAGTAATAGATAATCAATATATAACTTTAAATTTCATTGGTAAAAATAATCCATGCTTTTTAAAAGAAAATGAAAATGAAAATTATATTTATATGATTTTACCTGTTAGAATTAGTTAATATCATTAAAAATTAATGTAAATAAGGAGTAAATATGGAAAATGTAAATATTACAACTGAATTTATAAAACTTGATCAACTATTAAAATTTGTTTCAGCTGTTGAAGGTGGCGGTATGGCTAAAAATGTCATATTAGATGGCTTAGTAAAAGTAAATGGTGAAGTTGTATTACAAAGAGGTAAAAAAATAAGAACCGGAGATATAGTAGAATTTGATGGTTGTAAATATTCAGTAACTGAAAACAAAGAAGAAAAATAATGATTGTAAAAAATTTAAAAATAAAAGATTACAGAAATTTCAATGATGTTGATATAGATCTTCATCCTGTTTTAAATATATTTATGGGTAATAATGGACAGGGCAAAACAAATCTTTTGGAGTCTATTTATTTAAGTTCAATAGGTCGTACATTTAGATTGAACAGTGAAAATGAGTTAATTAAATTCAATGAAAATATGAGTAAAATAGAAGTTTCTGCAATTAAAAATAACCAAAATATAAAAATACGATTATTATTAGAAAAAAACAAAAAAAAACAAGTTCTTATAAATGGTGTAAGGTTGGACAAAACTTCTGAAATGATAGGTATATTAAACAATGTAATATTCACTCCTGATGACCTAAAAATCATTAAAGGAAGCCCTATTGAAAGGCGTAAATTTATTAATATAGATATTTCTCAAGTAAAACCAAAGTATAAATATCTGTTGAATAATTATAAGAAAATTACAACAGCAAGAAATAATATTTTAAAAAATTACTATACAAATAAGCAAAATAAGGATATTATTAATATTTGGAATGATTATTTAGTAAATATAGGTACTGATTTAATCTGTTATAGAAATGAATATATTAATAATTTAAAAAAATATGCTGTTGGAATTTATTCTGATT
The DNA here is from genome assembly GCA_002435835.1 of Firmicutes bacterium UBA6132. The sequence goes on along the minus strand of DIVM01000230.1, from coordinate 10,894 downwards.
TGTCAGGTAATAAGGAAATATTTGATTTAAGCTATAGTTGCAATATTGGAAATATAGCAACTATGGATAAAAATGGTATAAAAGAATTATTTAAAGACAAAATAAATACAAATATGGAACAAGAAATACAAAAGAAAACAACTTTGTATGGACCTCATAAAGATGATATAATAATTAAAATTAATAATAAAGAATGCAAATATTTTGCATCACAGGGTCAACAGCGTTCAGCTATACTTGCTTTAAAATTATCAGAAATAGAAATTATAAAAGAAGAGATTGGGGAATACCCTATTTTGTTGTTGGATGATGTTTTATCTGAACTTGACAACAATAGAAAGGGTTATTTAATAAATTATATTAAAGGAATTCAAACAGTTATAACAACTACAGATGACAATGACTTAAAAAATTTAACCCAAAATTACGATAAAAAATTATATTATATTAACGATGGAAAAATAGGGAACATTACAAATTAGAGGAGTAACAAATAGATGTTGAAGAAAAATAATCATTACGGCGCAGAACAAATACAAGTTTTAGAAGGTTTGGAACCTGTTAGAAAAAGACCTGGTATGTATATTGGATCAACAGGAGAAAGAGGACTTCATCAATTAGTATATGAAGTAGTTGATAACAGTATAGATGAAGCTTTAGCTGGTTTTTGCGATCATATTGAAGTAACTATAAATGAAGATAATTCAATTGTTGTAGTAGACAACGGTCGTGGTATTCCAATTGAAAAAAATGAAAAGACTGGAAAGTCAACATTAGAAACAGTTTTAACAGTACTTCACGCAGGTGGTAAATTTAATAATGATGCATATAAAGTATCGGGTGGACTTCACGGTGTAGGGGTTTCATGTGTTAATGCTTTATCTGATTATTTAATAGCAGAAGTTAATTGGAATGGAAAATCATATAGACAAAGATTTGAAAGAGGTATTACAAAATCTGAAGTTGAATATATAGGAGATACTGAAAAATCAGGAACTACAATTAAATTTTTACCGGACTCAACTATTTTTGAGTCTGTAGTATATGATTATACAACTTTAAGACATAGGATGAGAGAACTTGCATTTTTAAATAAGGGAATTAGAATTACTCTTGAAGATAAAAGATCAGGTGCAATAGATAAATTTCATTATGAAGGTGGAATAAAGCAATTTGTTTCTTTCTTAAACAATAAAAAAGAAATTTTACATGAAGATATTATATATGCAGAAGGTGAAAAAGATAGAGTTATTGTCGAAATAGCTTTACAATACACAGAGCAATATACTGAAAATATATATTCATTTGTAAACAATATTAATACTATTGAAGGTGGAACGCATTTAGTTGGTTTTAAAACTGCTCTTACAAGAGTTATTAATGATTATGCAAAAAAGAATAATTTAGTAAAAGAAAATGATATTGCAATTACTGGTGAAGATATCAGAGAAGGCATTACTGCTATTCTTTCTATTAAAATACCTGAACCACAATTTGAAGGACAAACAAAAACAAAATTAGGTAACTCAGAAGTAAGGGGTATTGTAGATAATGTTACAGGAGAAGCCTTAAGTAATTTCTGTGAAGAAAATCCTAAAACTGTAAAACAAATAATAGAAAAAACTTTAAGATCTGCAAGAGCAAGGGATGCTGCAAGAAAAGCAAGAGATTTAGCAAGACGTAAAAATGTACTTGAAAGTATGGCATTGCCTGGTAAATTAGCAGATTGTTCTGAAAGAGATCCTAAATTATGTGAAATTTGCATAGTTGAGGGTAATTCTGCGGGTGGTTCTGCTAAAGAAGGAAGAGACAGAAAATTCCAAGCTATTTTACCTTTAAGAGGTAAAATATTAAATGTTGAAAAATCTAGATTAGATAAAATATTAAATTCAGATGAAATAAAAAACATGATTACAGCATTTGGAACAGGTATAGGTCAAGATTTCAATATTGATAAATTAAGATATGATAAAATTATTATAATGACTGATGCCGATGTTGATGGTGCTCATATAAGAACATTGCTTTTAACATTTTTCTATAGATATATGAAAGAACTTATTTTAGGCGGACATGTATATGCAGCTCAACCTCCTTTATATAGAGTTAAAAAAGGAAAATTTGAGCAATATGTTTATAGCGATTCAGAATTAAATAAAGTATTAGAAGAAATAGGTAGGGATAATAAATACGAAATTCAAAGATATAAAGGTCTTGGAGAAATGGATCCTGAACAATTATGGGATACAACTATGAATCCTGCAGGCAGAATACTTCTAAGAATAGAAGAAAAAGATGCAATTGATGCAGATGAAATGTTTACCATACTTATGGGAGATAAAGTTGCACCAAGAAGAGAATTCATAGAACAAAATGCAAAATACGTAAAGAATCTAGATATATAGTTACAGGATCTATGGAGGTAATAAATGAGTGATTTAGAAAATAATGTGGGTAATGGTAGGATTATAAGCACAAATATTACAGATGAAATGAAAAAATCCTATCTTGACTATGCAATGACAGTTATTGTTTCGAGAGCATTGCCAGATGTAAGAGATGGTTTAAAGCCAGTTCATAGAAGGATATTATATTCAGCAAATGATTTAGGTCTTTCACCAGATAAACCACATAAAAAAAGTGCCCGTATTGTCGGAGATGTACTTGGTAAGTACCATCCACATGGAGATACTGCTGTTTATGATGCAATGGTAAGATTAGCACAAAGTTTTTCCATGAGATATCCATTAATAGATGGGCATGGTAACTTTGGTTCAGTAGACGGTGATCAAGCGGCTGCTATGCGTTACACTGAAGCACGTATGTCAAATATGGCTATGGAACTTTTAAGAGATTTTCATAAAGATACTGTTGATTTCAGACCAAATTTTGATGAAACTTTAAAAGAGCCAGTTGTTTTGCCAAGCCGTTTTCCAAACTTATTAGTAAATGGGTCTTCTGGTATTGCAGTTGGTATGGCAAGTTCTATTCCACCTCAAAATTTAGGAGAGGTTATTAATGGAACAATAGCATATATTGATGATCCAGATATAGATGTACCTGGACTAATGAAATATATTAAAGGACCAGATTTTCCTACTGGAGCTATAATAGTAGGTAAAGATAATATTAAAAATGCTTATATGACTGGTAGAGGCTTTGTAAAAGTTAAATCAAAAGTAACCATTGAACAAATGAAAAATAACAAAAGCCGTATATTAGTTTCAGAAATTCCTTACGTAGTTAATAAGGCAAGATTAATTGAAAAAATTGCTGAATTAGTAAAGGATAAAAGAATTGAAGGTATTTCTGACTTAAGGGACGAATCAGATAGAACAGGAATGCGTATTGTAATCGAAATTAAAAAAGATTATAATCCAAATATTGTTTTAAATAATTTGTACAAACATACACAGCTTCAAGATAATTTTAGTATAATAATGATTGCTCTTGTAAATAATGAGCCTAAAGTATTAAACTTAAAAGAAATGATTCATTATTATGTGTTACATCAAAGAGAAATTGTTGTAAGAAGAACTCAATATGATTTAAATAAAGCAGAAGCAAGATGTCACATAGTTGAAGGTTTAAGAATAGCTATTGACAATATTGATGAAGTTATTAGAATAATTAGAGCATCTTACAATGATGCTGAAGCTAAGTTGATGGAAGCATTTGGACTTTCAGAAGTTCAAGCAAGAGCTATTGTAGACATGAGATTAAGACGTTTACAAGGTTTAGAAAGAGAAAAGCTTGATGAAGAATATGCAGAGTTAATGGCATTGATAACAAAATTTAAAGAAATTCTTGCAAATCAACATTTAATTGATCAAATAATTAAAGATGAATTAAAAGAAATAAAAAATAAGTATTATGATGAAAGAAGAACTGAAATAATAGCAGATGAAGGCGATATAAATGTTGAAGATTTAATTGAAGAAGAAAATGTTGCAATTACTTTAACTAATTTCGGATATATAAAAAGATTGCCTGAAGATACTTATAGAGCTCAAAACAGAGGTGGAAAAGGAATAACAGCTTTAACTACAAGGGATGAAGATTTTGTAAAAGATTTATTTATTACTTCTACTCATGATTATTTGTTATTTTTGACTACTAAAGGTAAAATGTATAGGATAAAAGCATATGAAGTTCCAGAAGCAAGGCGTCAAGCAAAAGGAACTGCAGCAATTAATCTTATAAACATAGATTCAGATGAGCAAATAAGATCTATAATTCCTATAAGAGACTTTAATAATGATAATGAATATTTAATTCTTGCTACTAAAAAAGGAATAATTAAAAAGACAAAATTATCAGAATTTGATACATCAAGAAAATCAGGGCTTGTTGCAATTAAAATTGCAGAAGATGATGAGCTTATAAGCGTAGATAGAACTGATGGAACTAAAGATGTATTCATAGTTACTAAACTTGGAAAAGGTATAAGATTTGATGAAAATGATGTTAGAGAAACAGGTAGAAACACAATGGGAGTAAAAGCTATAACTACTTCTGAGGATGATGAACTTGTTTCAATGAGCATACTTTCAAAAGATGAAGAAGATAAACTTATAATGACTTTAACTGAAAATGGTTATGCTAAAATGACACTTTCAAGTGAATATAGATGTCAAAACCGTGGCGGCAAAGGAATGAAAGCTCACAATATTAATGATAAAACAGGTAATATTGCTGGTTCATTAATAATTGAAAAAGATGATGATTTAATGATATTAAGTGCAGGTGGAACAATCATAAGAATGCATACTGCAGGAATATCTATAATGGGTAGGGATACTCAGGGTGTTATAGCAATGAGATTAAATGATGGGGATAAAGTTGCTTCTATTGCAAAAATTTTATCCGATGATGAAATCATTGATGGAAATGATCAAGCGATGATAGAATTTGAAGATTAATAAAAATTATAAAAATAATTAAATATAATAATCAAATGATGATGGAGGTTTAAAATGTCTTTAAATATTGAAATTATTAAAACTCCTGATAATGATTATGTTGAGATTAAGCCAATGGGAGAAGTAGATATATTTACTTCTCCTGAATTTAAAAATAAATTAATTGACTTAATTGATACTGAAAATGTAAACATTATCATAGATGGAGAAGAACTTGAATATATTGACAGCACTGGACTTGGAGTATTAATGAGCATTTATAAAAAAATGCAAGAAAATAATTTGAAAGTTAAAATAAAAAATCTTAAACCTAATATATACAAGTTATTTGATATAACAGGTTTAAATAAGATTTTTGATATTCAATAAGGTGAATTATGGAAATAATAAAATTAGAAATACCAAAAAAATCTGAGTATATAAGTACTATAAGACTTACAACTTCTGCTTTATCAAATATAATAGGATTTAATATAGATGATATTGAAGATATAAAAGTTATAATTTCTGAAATATGTACTTTTTTTATAAGTAATATAAAATTAAATGATAAACCACTTTTATTTGAGTTTATTTCAGAAGAGAATTCTTTAAATGTTACAGTTACTGATTTAAATGATGGAAAAATTACTGAAGAAAATAAAAAAAATAGCGAAATGTGTATATTAATAATAGAGAGTTTAGCTGATGATTATAATATTAATTTAATAGAAAATAAATTGAGCTTTAAAAAAAATTTATAAAATAATATCTTGAATAGGCGTTGATAATATGAATGAAGTAATACAAAACTTAAAAACAATTAAAAATCAAGATTTATTTATTCAATATGATAAACATAGGGATATTGAANNTATAGATATATGCCTGAAATTATTTCTAAAAAGTATAACAATAAAGGTATTGAATATGATGATATTTATCAAATAGCTTGTGTTGGATTAATTTATGCCATAGAGAGATTTGATATTAGTAGGGGCTTTGAATTTACAAGTTTTGCTACTCCAACAATATTAGGGGAAGTTAAAAAATACTTTCGAGATAAAGGTTGGGCTATTAAAATACCACGTAAAATCCAAGAAGTTTCTAAAAAAGTAAATGAGTATAGCATAACTTTAAGTAATGAACTTCACCGTACACCTTCTATTAAGGAATTAGCAGAATATATAAGCTGTACTGAAGAAGAAGTTTTAGAAGCATTTGAGGCAGGAAAAATGTTTACGTCACAATCATTGGATTTAAAATTTGAATCTAACAGTGATGACAGTGAAACAACTTTAATGGATTTAGTGGGTTATGATGATAAACATTTTATGAAAATAGAAGATAATGATTTCATAAATAAATCACTTGATAAATTAAATGAGTTAGAAAAACAAATTATAATAAATAGATATTTTGAAAATAAAACTCAAAGTGAAATAGCTAAAGAATTAAATATATCACAGATGACAGTTTCAAGAATAGAAAAGAAAACTTTGGAAAAATTAAGAATTGAATTTGATAAATAAATAAAATTCAATGGAGGGCATATGAAAAATAAAAGCAAATATTTTATAATAGGTATTGTAATTATATTGTTTTTAGTATTAAGTTCTTTTAGCGGTATAGTTAAGTATATTACTGATTTTATGTGGTTTAATGAAGTTGGTTATACTCAAACATTTTTGACAAAAATTAAATCTCAATTTTTTATAGGGATTCCTATTTTTATAATACTTACAGTTTTCTTGTATTTATTTATAAATAGGCTTAAGAAAAAATATTATGCAGAATCAGATATAATAGACACTGAACATGATAAAACAGTAAGATTTTGGATTAAAATAATATCTGCAGCAATTAGTTTAATAACAACTCTAAGTATTGTATCAAGATTGTGGTTCGAAATATTGCAGTACATAAATGCAGGAACTTTTAACGCAACGGATCCTATTTTTAATAATGACATAAGTTTTTATGTATTTAACTTACCTTTGATAAATACATTAGTAAATTTTATAATAGATATTTTATTTATGCTTATAGTTGTAACTACTTCATTTTATGCATACTTATCTTTAAGAAGCAGTATAAAAAGTGTTACTAATCAAATTGATAATATAACACAATTAAATCAAGTCGATTTTAGTAAAATATTAAATAAAAAATTTGCTACACAGGTTTTAAATAATATTTCTATAATAGGTTCTTTAATATTTATATTTATAGGAATTAGATTTTATTTAAGAAGTTATGATTTATTATATTCACAAGTTGGTAGGGTTTTTGGTGCAGGATTTACAGATATTAATATAACATTAAATTTGTTTAGAATTCTTTCCATAGGATGTATAGTTTCATCTGTTACTTTTTTTATTGGAGCAAGGAAAAAGAATATTAAATATGCTTTAACTTTGCCTGCAAGTCTAATTGTTATTTCAGTAATTGGAACTGGGTTAAGCGGTGGAATAGAAAAATTTATAGTTGAACCTGACCAATTATCTAAAGAAACAGAATATATGAAATACAGCATAAGCAGTACCCAAAAAGCTTATGGATTGGATACAGTTCAAAAAATACAGTTTCCTGCTGAAGATAATTTAACTAAAGAAGACATTGAAAATAATAGTGAGGTTATTGAAAATATAAGAATTAATGATCAAGAGCCATTAATTCAAGTTTATAATCAATTACAAGGTATAAGACCGTATTATGTATTCAACGATGTGGATGTTGACAGATATGTTATAAATGGACAATACAAACAAGTTTTCTTGTCTGCAAGGGAATTAGATCATAATAGGCTCAATGAGCAAGCAAAAACATGGGTTAATCAATATTTAAAATATACTCATGGATATGGTATAACTTTGTCCCCTGTAGATAGAGTTACAGCACAAGGTCAGCCAGAAATGATTATAAAAAACATACCACCAACTACTTCTACTGATATAAAATTAAGTAGGCCTGAAATATATTTTGGTGAATCTGCTAATGATTATGTAATTTTAAATACGGATGAGAAGGAATTTGATTATCCATCGGGTTCAGATAATGTTGAAACTGTTTATAATGGAAAAGCAGGTATAAAATTAAGTTTAATTAATAAATTGCTTTTCAGTTTTAGAGAAGCAAGTACAAAGCTGTTAATTTCAACTAATATTAATTCTGAAAGTAAAATTGTTATAAATAGAAATATATATCAAAGAGTTGAAGAAATTGCTCCATTTTTATATTATGATCCAGATGCTTATATAGTATCAAATCAAGAAGATGGTAAATTATATTGGATTATTGAAGGATTTACTGTGAGCAACAGATATCCATATTCAATGACAACAGAAAATTTTATCGAAGGAATGAAAGTAAATTACATAAGAAATTCAGTTAAAGTTGTTATAGATGCATATGATGGATCAATTAACTTTTTTATTTCAGATGAAACTGACCCTATAATTAATACATATGATAAAATTTTTACAGATTTATTTAAACCAATGAGTGAAATGCCACAGGGCATTAGAGATCATATTAGATATTCACAATCATATTTCGATATTCAATCTGATTTATATAGATTATATCATATTGAAAATCCAACAGTGTTTTTTGGAAGAGAAGATTATTGGGATTTTTCTAAAGAAAAATATATGGATAAAGAAGGGGATACTGTTGGTTCAAGTTATGTAATGTTTAAACTTCATGGAGAACAGAATGTTGAATTTTTACTTACAACACAATATTCACCACAAAATAAAGATAACATGATAGCTATGCTTGCAGCTCGAAATGATGGTGAAAATTATGGTGAATTAATTTTATATGAATTCCCAAAAACAAAAACCATAACTGGACCAAACATGATTGAAACTAAAATTGATCAAGATACTTATATTTCTTCACAATTAACTCTCTGGGGTCAAGCAGGTTCATCCATATTAAGAGGAAATACACTTGTAGTCCCTATAGAAGATTCACTATTATATGTTGAACCTATTTATTTAAAATCAGATACTGCAAGCAACTTTCCAGAAATGAAAATGGTTGTTGTTTCATATGCAAATGAAATAGTTATGGAAAGTACCCTTGATAAAGCTTTAAAAAGAATTTTCGGTACTGAAGAAGATAAAGAAGAATTACCTGAACAACAAATACCTGGCAGTATCGCAAATCAAACTGTAAATGAATTAGTAAATTCTGCGAATGAATTGTATAAAAAAGCAGATGAGTCATTAAAAAGCGGTGATTGGGCTTCATATGGTAATTATATAAATCAATTAAAAGATACATTGAACCAATTAAATACAATTATAAACAATGGTGCAGTGACAAATAATAATGCTAACACAGATAATCAAACACAAACAACCGAAGAACAAACAGCACAATAAAAAAATAGGCAAATCTGAATTAAACAGATTTGCCTTATTTATTTTTTCATTATTGTTAAAAGAATAATTATTTATATATCATAAATTACTAAATTATATTTTTATTGTTTTTATTATAAAAAACTACGGCCAATATAACAATTGCTATACAGAAACTGATGTAGTAAATGAAAAGTGGATTTTGCATACCGCCATATAGTATAAACAAAGAGCCAAGTATAGCTAAAACAGGTACTACATAACCCATTAATTTATTTCTAATTTCACCCTTTGCAGCTAATTTTATAACTGATATATATAATAAAATAAATCCAAGATAATTTAAGACTATTGATATTTCTGATATATCAGAATTAGGTAAAAGGTTATATTTTTGAGTTATATAATGGATTACCATCCATAATAGTGTTATAAAATAAGTCAAAATGCCGGAATTAACAGGAACGCTGTATTTTTCTGAAATAGAATTATATTTACTACTCCCTGGGAACATATTTCTAATAGACAATGCATATGGGAGTCTTATTAAACCTATTATTAAACCATTTACTGTTCCTATTACTGAAATTACAACAAAGGTTAAAACTGCCTTTGCGCCAAGTGAACCAAAAATTCCAATGGCAGCTTCATTAACGTGTGAATCACCTAACGATATAATTTTTTCTGGTCCTAAATAAGTTGAAATGCCTACGAAATATAAAACATAAATCAACAAAATAATTATAGGAGAAATTACTAATGCAATTGGAAGATTTCTTTTGCTATTTTTAATTTCATGACCTATTGATGTAGAAACTATCCAACCATCAAAAGAAAATGCTATAGGCGCTATGGCTGCAACCCAACCTGTTCCTCCAATTGTCTTGATGCTTTCTTGTATGACAGGTTTTGGATCTCCGAAAGCTAAACCTAAGAATGCAATTAAAATAAGAGGAATTAATTTTATTATAGTAGAAGCATTTTGTAAATAACCGCCATATTTGTAAGATAAAATATTTATTAAAAACAAAATGGTCATTACGACAACACCTATTATAACTTGCAATTCAAGGGTTGATTCTATACCAAATAAAATCGTCATATAAATTCCTATAACCCATGCAACAATAGCTGTTATAGTTGGCAAATATACAAGTGTTTGAAACCATCCAAAAGCACAAGCTACTGATTTATTCCAAAATTCTTCAGCATATGTGATGACTCCTCCAGCTTCATCTGTTCGTGATGCAAGTTCTGAAATAGCAAGACTACCAAAAATTATGCTAAATGCTGCAATAATAAATACTAAAATTCCTTGAATTATATTACCATTTGTATAAATTAATACGTTATCACTTTTAAAAAATATTCCTGAACCGATAACTATACCTACTATCATTGCAATAGTAGTAAATAAACTATATTTACGTTCTATCATATTATCACCTTTTTATTATTTTTTAGTGCTTGTAGTATATTACTAAATTAGACAAAATACAAGACAAATTTGTTTTTAATTTAAAAACAATTTACAAATAAATTAAGTAAAAAATTGACATCTTAAACATATTAAATTAAAATTGTTTTAAATACTATTAGTTAATTGCGAAACTCATACTC
>DIVM01000267.1 GCA_002435835.1 Firmicutes bacterium UBA6132 | reverse complement strand
GAGGGTCGCGAGTTCGAATCTCGTCTTCCGCTCCAATAAAATTATTTGCGGGTGTAGCTCAATGGTAGAGCCCCAGCCTTCCAAGCTGGTCGCGAGGGTCCGATTCCCTTCACCCGCTCCAATAATTAAATATGGTGGGTATGGCCTAGTTGGTTAGGGCGCCAGATTGTGATTCTGGAAGTCGAGGGTTCGAACCCCTCTATTCACCCCAATAAAATTTAATATGGCGCTATAGCCAAGCGGTAAGGCACTGGTCTGCAACACCTTGATCTCCAGTTCAAATCTGGATGGCGCCTCCATATATGCACCGTTAGCTCAGTTGGATAGAGTGTTCGGCTACGAACCGGAAGGTCGTGGGTTCGAATCCCTCACGGTGCACCAATAGCAATAGAAAACAAGACTCATTTATGGGTCTTATTTTTTTTAACTCATTTTTAGTAATTTATAATGATTTTATTCAGCTAACTAATATGAATTTTAGGGTGCTGATCTTAAGATTTATATATTATTTTAAGTACGTTTAATAATTAATAAAGTTGATAAAACTTGTTAATTAGATTATAATATGTAAAATGAGTTGGCTAAAATTATAAAATAATTTTTAATTTAAATAAAAACTACATAATAATAAGAAACAAAAGGAGAAAATAGTATAATGAAGTGGACAGAAGTTTCAATATATACAACTACAAATGGTTTAGAAATTCTTAATGGTGCTTTATTACAATTAGGAATTAATGATGCTGTAATAGAAGATGCAAGTGTGTTTGAAGATTTTTTAAATGATAAAACTATGAATTGGGATTATTATGATGAAGAATTGAATAAAATGCAGAACTGTGAAAGTTGTATTAAAATATATCTTGCAGATAATAATCAAGGAAAAGGGTTATTAGAAGATGTTTATAAAATAGTAAATGATTTAAAAATGGAAAACAATGAAATAGATTTAGGAAGATTAGAAATCGTACTTAGAAATTTAGATGATGAAGACTGGGCTAACAACTGGAAAAAATATTTTAAACCATTTACTGTATCGGATAAAATAATAATAAAACCGTCATGGGAAGAATATACAGAATCTACAGAAGGCAAAATTATACTTGAAATAGACCCTGGTATGAGCTTTGGTACAGGCCAGCACCATACAACTAAACTTGTGATTGAGCAAATAGAAAAACATTTAACTGAAAATATGGAAGTATTGGATATGGGATGCGGAAGCGGTATATTATCAATAGCTGCCATATTATTAGGAGCTAAATCTTGTGTTGGTATTGATATAGATGAAAATGCTACACATATAGCAAAAGAAAATGCTGAATTAAATAATATATTTGAAGATCGTTTCACTGTTTACTGTGGAAATGTTACAGATGATGAAGTATTGCAAAATGAAATAGGATATGGCAAATATGATATGATTGCAGTAAATATTATAGCTGATATAATAATTGGAATGAGTCATAATTTCCCTAAATTTTTGAAAAAAAATGGTTTAGTCATTGCTTCAGGAATTATTGAAAAATATAAACAAGATGTATTAGACAATTTTATAGGTCTTGGATTTGAAATATTAGAAACAAACCAAAAAGAAGATTGGGTTTCTATAACTGCTAAATTAAAATAACGAGTAATTTGGGGACGGAGCTTTTGCAGCGAAAGCTCCGTCCCCAAATCACCAAAAATATGGAGGGTATGAATGTTTAGATATTTTTGCGAAGATGATAATATTATTGATAATAATGTTGTTATAACTGGTGGTGATGTAAGACATTTAAAAACTATTTTACGTTGCCAAGTTGGAGATAAAATTTCTGTTGTTACATCAACAAGCGAATATATAGCTGAAATTATGGATATAAATGATGAAATTGAATGTGATATTATAGAAAAATTAGAAAAAAATAATGAAACTAATATTAATATAACTCTTTGTCAAGGAATTCCAAAACAAACTAAGATGGAAACTATTATTCAGCAAAATGTTGAGGTCGGGGTTAAATGTTTTATTCCTCTCATCACTGAAAGAACTGTAGTTAAATTAAATGAAAAAGACAGAGAATTAAAAAAGCTCGACAGATGGCAGAAAATTGCCAAGGAATCTGCAAAGCAATCTAAAAGAAATATTGTGCCACAGGTTGAAAATATAGTTACGGTTAAGGAGTTAGTGCAGCGTTTAAAAAATGAAAATGCTGAAATAATTGTTCCTTATGAATTAGAGGATGTTAAACTTTTAAAAGACGTTTTAGTTGAACCTAAACAAAATTATTACATAGTTATTGGTCCTGAAGGTGGATTTGATTTAAAAGAAATAGAAATGTTTAAAGAAATTGGTGCTCACATTGTTACATTAGGAAAGAGAATTTTAAGGACTGAAACAGCAGGTGTTGTTACTTCTTCAGTTGTATTGTATGCCTGTGGTGAAATGGTTTAAAAATGAGATTAAAAATATAATGTTACTATAAAATAAATCCAACTATATGTAACGAGTTAACTTTAGGAATGCAAACAATAAAATAACAAATAATTATGAGTGCAAAATTACATCAAGTTTTGCACTCTTTTATAATATAATGTTAATTAGCTTAAAAAAATAAATGATATTATATTTGATATTTATTTTTTTTATGAAATGAAAATGTCATGTTACTTACTCTAATTAGTAGAAAGGAAGGTAATTACTGCAATGTTTAATAAAAGAATTGACAAAGAAACTTATACTTCATTTATAACTGAAAATAAGGAAATGCTTTATAGGGTTGCATTTGGTTATCTTCATGATGAAACTAAATCAATGGATGCAGTTGATGAGGCAGTATATCAAGGGTATGCCCATAGGCAAGATTTGAAGGAACCGAAATACCTAAAAACTTGGGTTACCAGAATATTAATTAATGAATGCTTGAAAATTATTAGGAATGGCAAAAGAGAATTAAATATGGATGTTTTACCAGAAGACTCTCAAAATCCAGGGGAAGATTCAATTCATTTAAAGATTGCAATTAACAACTTGCCAGAAGATCTAAGAAAAGTAATCATACTAAGATATTTTGGAGGATTCACTATATCTGAAACTGCAGAATTATTGGGAATACCCGATGGTACAGTGTCCACACGCTCAAGAAAAGCATTGGAAATCTTGAGAGTTGAGATATCTGATTAGAAAGGAGTTGGTCATGATGGATAATAATAAAAATTGGGATGAATTAAAAAATGAATCACTTAAATATCCAGATAATCTTTCTGGAGTAGAAATAAGATTTAAAAAACGTATTATGAAAGAAAAAAGAAAAAAGAAAACTATATTAAGTTCTATTACTGCTTTGGCTGCTTCAATACTTTTTATTTTGCTGATAAATACAAATCCAGCTTTTGCTAATGCAGTAGCTGAGCTTCCTGTTATTGGCAAGCTTGCAGAGTATATTAAGTTTGATAAAAGCTTAAGTAAAGCAATAGAAAATGAATATGTACAGGAAGTGAATCTTGTTGCCTGGGATGGAAGTNNAGTAACAGATTATACTTACCATATGTTTTAGCTGATGAAAAGAAGTTAATTTTATTTTTTCAGCTACCTGAAGAATTCAAACAACAACCAAATCAATGGATTAATATTTTCTTGAAAAATATGAAAAACAGTGATACAGGAGAGAAAGTTGAAGGATATGGTTATTCTACTTCTGGTCTGTCATTAGAAGGAAGAGAACAAAATTTTGGTTTTATTATGCAAGATTATCATTTTACAGAAGAGAAATTGCCAAAATCAATAGATATAGAAGTAGAAGTTAAAATCGAAAATATATTGGGTTCAGAGGAAGCTGTAATATCAGAAAATACTTATGATGCCAAGTCAAATTCATCCTTTGAAACTATAGGAACCTTTAATTTTCATATAGAGTTAGATGATTTTGTTGAACCAATACTTTATGAAATAAATGAAAAACATACATTATTTGGTCAAAATATTATAGTAGAAGATATGAAAGTATATCCTACAGGAACAGAAGTAAACTTTTCATTTCCTAATGAAAATTCTGCTTTAATTAAAGGTCTTGAATTAGAAGTAGTTCAAGATGATAATAAAATTTTAAAAGTCAACAGTAATGGTGTTAGTTCCACATATGATACTGAGAATACATCTATGCGTGTTTTTATTGAATCTAACTATTTTGATACACCTAAAAAGCAAGAGTTGCTAATTAGGGGAGTCCGTTTATTAGATAAAAATGAAGAATTTATAACAGTTGACATAGATAATAAAACAATAACACCAAACATTGAAGGTATGGAGTTAAAGCAAGTTATTAGAGAATCTGATAATGCCACATTAGTTTTTTTAACTCAAATAGTAAATGATGATAATTTTGGAATGTTTAATCATGATTATAAAGATACAGATGGGAATGTTCATAGATTTGATAGTGAAGGCACTTCTGCATACAATTCACAAATGGAAACATTAATTACAGTTAAATATCCCCTAAATGGAAAAATTGTTTTACAAAGGTCTCTTACTCCAAAGACATTTTTAGAAGAACCAATTAGAGTAAAACTGCCTTCAAGTAATTAAGAGTTCACCGCATGATATTATTATTAAATAACATGCGGTTTTTTTATATTTATTTTGCATGAAATTAATTAAATTGATTGGCAAAACTAAAAAAAGTTGAAATATTTAATAATGTGAAAGTATTAAATGAGGATTTTTAAATTATATATTTTAATTAGTATAATTTTTATCAATGTATCTAAGCTATTTGTATACTATATAGTAAAATATAAATATAAAAGATGTTGAAATAGATTAATAAAACTTGATTATATCCAAATAATGTTGAAATAAAGCATTACTAAGTAATACTAAGACTATTTTGAAATAACTAATTACTAAGTAAAACTCATATCTTAATATAAATAAAGTGATAATATTTTTATTTGTTTATATAATTAAGTCTTTAAAGTAATTTCAGTAATAAATAATATAAAAAATGGTTTTTATATTACAATTACGCTTAAAATTGATGCAATTGCAATTAAAAATATTGCAAATTAATAATAATACTAATTTTAATCATCCTTATTTTGAATTTTGGATGAATTTAAATTTTATTAACATAATTAATAACGATACTTTATTACTGATAAGTTAAGATTATTAACTGAAATTATTGATTTTACTTTCTTTATATTGTACACATTGATAATAAAATAACATTAGACGTTATAAATGAGTAATTATATAAACATAATAACAAAGAAATATGACATAATATAATAAGTAATATTATAGCATAATAAAATTAAAATTAATGTATTTAGTTAAGATAAATTGTTTTGTTTTCTCATATTAGAACACGACAAAATGTTTGTAACTGGAAGTCAAATGTATTAATAATATTAAAGACAAAGTACAAATAATAGTATAAAATAGCATAGTCACAATGATTATCAAAATATATTTTTTGGAGGAAAACAGTCAAAGATGAAAAAGTTAAGTTTAGTAACTAAAATTTTTATTGGATTAATATCTGGTATAGTAATTGGTATTTTAATGCAGTCAGTTCCAGAAGTGGCAACGACATATATTAAACCTTTTGGAACATTATTTTTAAATCTTATTAAATTAATTATTGTTCCATTGGTATTATCATCATTAATAGTGGGTACATGTAGCTTAGGTGATGTAAAAAAGCTTGGCAGAATCGGTGGGAAAACTATGTTATACTACATGTTCACTACAGCTTTTGCTGTTACTATAGGTTTAGTAGTAGCAAATTTAACAAATGTAGGAGCAGGATTTAGCATACCAACGGATGCCGCTATAGCAAAAACTGAAGCTCCAAGCATTGTAGATACGCTTTTAAAAATTATACCTACAAATCCATTTAAAGCAATGGTGGATGGGGATATGCTACAAATAATTGCTTTTGCTATTATTTTTGGAGCAGGAATAATGGGTATTGGAGTGGATAAAAAAGGAAAAACATTATTTGACTTTTTTGATGCAACAGCTGATGTAATGTACAAAATAACTGCAACAATAATGGAATTTGCTCCAATAGGTGTATTTGCGCTTATTACACCTGTTATAGCTGTTAACGGTCCATCAGTACTTCTTCCATTATTAAAATTGATAATAGTAGCTTATGCAGGTAGTATAATTCATACTGTATTCACATATTCATTGTCTGTTGCTACATTTGCTAAAGTAAGCCCAATTAAGTTTTTTAAATCCATTTCACCAGCAATGCTATTTGCATATACAACAGCAAGTAGTTCAGGTACGTTGCCAATTAATATGAGATGTGTAGAAGATAATTTGGGAGTTTCTAAGTCAATAAGCAGTTTCGTACTTCCGTTAGGAGCAACAATTAACATGGATGGTACTGCAATTTATCAAGGTGTTTGTGCAATTTTTATAGCACAGGTGTATGGAATTGATTTGTCAATAAGCGCTCAAGCTATAATAATATTGACTGCTACATTAGGATCAATAGGTACAGCTGGTGTTCCAGGGGCAGGTATGATAATGCTTACACTGGTTTTAGAATCAGTAGGTCTTCCATTGGAAGGTATAGCTTTAATAGCTGGTGTTGACAGAATTTTAGACATGGCAAGAACAGTTGTAAATATAACAGGTGATGCTTCTTGCGCAGTAATAGTTGCTGCAACAGAAGGTGAACTAGATAGAAAAATTGCAAATGCATAATATAAAAATAAAAAGATACAAAATTATTTATAAATGATATAATTGGAGCTGACAGTTGTCAGCTCTTGTTTTTATATAATAGGAAAGTTCTCTTCCTATTATATAAAAAATGAGGATTGCAAAGGACGGGACGTCCTTGCCGTTAAGGGGGGTGCTCAGTAAAAATGCGTCAGCATTTTTACGCCGAAGGGGGACATAGGTCCCCATAGCGGGAGTTGCGTAGCAACTGTTTTTATTAGAAATTTTTTGAAAGGAAATATATAAAATGAAGAAAAATATAGGGATATATGTGCATGTTCCGTTTTGTGTAAAAAAATGTAATTATTGCGACTTTTATTCTGTAACTTGGAATGAAGAGAAAGAGCTTAATTTTATAAATTCAATATTAAATGAAATAAGAAGTTATAAAAATTTAGAGTATAATGTTGATACTATATTTTTTGGTGGCGGTACACCAACTATAGTGAAACCAAGTAATTTAGGATTAATAATTAATGAAATAAAAAATACTTTTACATTGGATGAAAATTGCGAAATAAGTACTGAAGCAAATCCAAACACTTTAACATCGGAAAATTTAGTTGAATATAAACAAATTGGTATTAATAGGTTGAGTATTGGTATTCAGTCTTTGAATGATGAAATATTGAAAAAAATTGGGAGGCTTCATGATAGCCAAGAAGCTCTTAATGCTATTAAAAAAGCTAAGCAATACGGTTTTAATAATATAAATGCTGATATTATGTTTAACATACCTGGGCAAACTACTTTAGATATAGAAAATTCGATTCAAAAAATAATAAATCATGAAGTAAAACATATTTCTTTTTATTCTTTAAAGCTTGAACATGGAACTCCTATGTATGATATGGAAAAAAGTAATAAAATAATCATGCCTGATGAAGATATAGAAAGAGAAATGTATTATGATGGCAGAAGCATTATGGAAGAAAATAGTTTAATGCAGTATGAAATTTCTAATTTTGCTAAGAAAGGATTTGAATGCAGACATAATTTAAAATATTGGAATCAAGATGAATATATAGGTTTTGGTCCATCTGCTCATTCTTTTTTAAATAATGAACGTTTCAGTAATGTATCAAATTTAGAAGAATACTGCGAAAATGCTTTGAAAGATGATTATAACAGGATTGTGCATGAGAAACTTGATAATGACGGATTGATGTTTGAATACATAATGCTTCGTTTAAGATTAAATGAAGGTCTTGATACAGATATTTTTAAAAAGAAATTCAATGATAATTTTTATGAAAAATACAAAACACAAATTAAATATTTAATAGATAATAAATTGATTGAATGTAAAAATAATAATGTTAAATTAACTAATATAGGTATGGATGTATCAAATTATGTTTTTGAGAAGTTTATGGTGGATTGAGTTTTAGATTTAGGTTTCCTGTATATCCTTCTCTTGCTCAGGATGACAGCTCTACAAAAGTTATATAGTTCATATTTGAGTTATATATAGGTTAATTTGAATAATATTTCGATAAGTAGCATAAATATATGTAAATTTAATTTTTATAATATATATTGAAATATCAGTATTTTTTTAGAATATTATAATATTTTTCAAATATATTTTCCGATTTATGCATTTTCACTGCTTATCTTTGCACATTTATTTTGTTATAATTTTTATATTTATACGTATTCGTTTAATAAAAGTAAAAAGCTTTCTAATACTATATAGCATAAATGATTAAAATGTATTGAAATATATTTAAAAATTTTTTCAGGCTTAGGTTTAGCATTGTGATTAGAGGCTAAATTAACTCAATAAATTTTATTAAAAAATTCATTTTTACTATTGACAAAGCAATATGAAAGTAGTAAATTATATCCATGAGGATTAGCACTCAATCAATGAGAGTGCTAACAATGAGGTGATAATATATGTCTTTGGATAAGAGAAAAGTTAAAATACTTAAAGCAATTATCGCAAGTTATATTGATAACGCAGAAGCAGTAGGCTCAAGGACAATATCAAAAAAATTTGAGCTTGGTGTTAGCCCAGCGACCATCAGAAATGAAATGTCTGATTTGGAAGAAATGGGTTTTTTAATTCAGCCTCATACTTCATCAGGAAGAATACCAACTGATAAAGCTTATAGATATTATGTTGATGAATTGTGGAATAAAGCACTTGGTGCGCAAGATAAAAATATGAGACAAATTATCAGAATAGTGGATGAAGAAGCTAATGAATTGGATTCTATTTTAAGAAATTCAGTACGTATCTTATCACAGTTTACAAAGTATACTTCCTTTATTATAGCACCACAGCTAAAAAAGGCTGTAATAAAAAGAATTCAGCTTGTACCTGTTGATGAAAAAAAAGTTTTGCTTATAATTGTTATGCAAAACAATATTGTTAAACAAGTTATGTTAAAATTAAATAGACCAATACCGTTTGACCAAATAGATAGAATATCAGCAACACTTTCTAAAAAATTAAGTGGATATATGTTAGAAGATATAAATGCTCAGCTTAAGGAAAGTTTAATACAAGAATTGTACCATATGAGAGAAAATGCTGGTGATTCGCTTTTTGAATTAGTAAATTTCTTATCTACCAATTTAGGAAAATTTGAAGATTTGAATGTGTACTCAGATGGTATAACAAATATACTTAATTTGCCGGAATACAATGATCTCGATAAAGCAAGAGAATTTATTTCATTTGTAGAAGACAAAGATAGTGTGGCGAAGCTTTTCCAAACAGAAAATGAAAATGACATGACTGTAAGTATAGGGCATGAAAATTCATACAAGGAATTGAGTGATTGTAGTTTAATTACTGCAACATATAAATTTAATGGTAAAATAATTGGAAAAATTGGAGTCATAGGACCTACTCGTATGGATTATCAAAAAGTAATTTCTGCAGTTAAGTCCATGTCTGAAGCAATGAATGAAATAATAGATCAAAACTTTGCAGAACAAGATAACAATAAGGAGTGAAGAAATGCGTAAAAAGGAATTCAAAGAATTCGAGGAAGAAAATTTAAATGATGCTAATGCATATGCAGAAAATGATGAAGTTGAAGTATTAGAAGAAGAAAAAACTGAAAAATCAGAAGAATCAAAGGAATCAGAATCATCAGAGGCAGAAGAAGCTAAGAAAGCAGAGGAAGAAAATTTGCAGAATAAACTTTTAAGGCTTCAAGCAGATTTCTTAAATTATAAAAATAGAACAGAGAAAGAAAAAATTGCAGCTTATGGTAATGCCGCTGCTGATGTAGTAAAAGATTTATTAGAAGTTGTAGATAATTTAGAAAGAGCAATAACTGCAGAAGCTAATGTAAGCAGTTTAAAAGAAGGCGTTCAAATGGTATACACTCAATTTATGGGAATCCTTAATAAAAAAGGATTAAAAGAAATTGATGCTTTAAATAAACCATTTGATGCAAATATACATTATGGTGTAGCATTTGATTCTGAATGTGATCAAGAAGATAATACAGTTATTGAAGTATTCCAAAAAGGTTATACTTTTAATGAAAGAGTTATTAGACCAAGCATGGTTAAAATAGCTAAAAAATAAATAAAAATTAAAAAATAAAATTATATTAAAAGAATTAGAAGGCAGAGTAGACAGGTGAATGTCCCCATGTCTTCAAATAAATGGAGGAATAAAATGAGTAAAGTTATTGGTATCGACTTAGGAACTACAAATTCATGTGTTGCCGTTATGGAAGGCGGCGAAGCTGTTGTAATATCAAATATTGAAGGTAAAAGAACAACTCCGTCAATAGTTGCATTTACAAAAGACGGCGAAAGATTAGTTGGAGAAACAGCTAAAAGACAGGCTGTAACAAACTCTGACAAAACAATATCATCAATTAAAAGAGAAATGGGAACTGACCATAAAGTAAAAATAGATTCTCAAAGCTATTCACCACAAGAAATATCAGCATTCATATTACAAAAATTAAAAGCAGACGCTGAAAGTTACTTAGGAGAAACTGTTACAGAAGCAGTTATAACTGTACCAGCATATTTCACAGATGCTCAAAGAACAGCAACTAAAGATGCAGGTAAAATTGCAGGATTAGAAGTAAAAAGAATAATAAACGAACCAACAGCTGCAGCATTAGCTTATGGTATAGATAAAGAAACACATATGCAAACAATCATGGTATTTGACCTTGGTGGAGGAACATTTGACGTTTCAATACTTGAAATAGGCGAAGGTGTATTTGAAGTTAAAGCTACAAGCGGAAATAACCGTCTTGGTGGAGATGACTTTGACCAAGTAATAGTAGATTACTTAGCTACAGAATTCCAAAAAGAAAATGGTGTTGATTTAAGAAAAGATAAAATGGCTCTTCAAAGATTAAAAGAAGCAGCAGAAGCGGCTAAAAAAGAATTATCAAGCGCAATGAGCTCAAATATTAACTTACCATTTATTACTGCTACACAAGAAGGTCCAAAACATATGAACATGGACTTAACAAGAGCAAAATTCAATGAATTAACTCATTTCTTAGTAGAAAAAACAGTTGAACCAGTTAAAAAGGCTATGTCAGATGCAAAATTAACTGCGGACCAAATAGATAAAGTATTGTTAGTTGGTGGTTCTTCAAGAATACCAGCTGTTCAAGAATCAGTAAAAAGATTAACTGGAAAAGACCCTGATAAAGGGATAAACCCAGATGAGTGTGTAGCTTTAGGAGCAGCAATTCAAGGTGGAGTTTTAACAGGAGAATTTGGAAACGACATATTATTAGTTGACGTTACACCACTTTCATTAGGAATTGAAACAATGGGTAGTGTTTTCACAAAATTAATAGATAGAAATACAAGAATACCAACTAAAAAAAGCCAAGTGTTCTCAACAGCAGCAGATAACCAACCTGCAGTTGACATCCACGTATTACAAGGTGAAAGACAAATGGCAGCGGACAATATTACACTTGGAAGATTCCAATTATCAGGTCTTATGCCTGCACCAAGAGGAATTCCACAAATCGAAGTATCATTTGATATAGATGCTAATGGTATAGTTAACGTATCTGCAAAAGATTTAGGAACAGGAAAAGAACAAAAAATAACAATTACATCTTCAACTAAAATGTCAGATGCTGAAATTGAGAGAAAAGTTAAAGAAGCAGAACAATATGCAGAAGAAGATAAGAAAAGAAAAGAAGAAATCGAAGTTAAAAACAATGCGGACAGCTTAGTATATCAAACTGAAAAAGCATTAAAAGACTTAGAAGGAAAAATTTCTGCAGAAGAAAAAGCTTCAGCACAAGTATTAGTTGATGATCTTAAAAAGGCTATTGAGTCTAATGATTCTGCTCAAATGAAAGAAAAAACTGAAAAATTAACAGAAGAATTCAACAAACTTGCTCAAAAGCTTTATGCACAAACAGGTGCACAAGGTAATCCAGAAGATTTCCAAGGTGGCGCTGGCGCTGATTTTGGTGGAGCAGGCTCAGCTGGTCCAAAAGATGACATAGTTGATGCAGATTTTGAAGAAATCAATGATGACGATAAATAAAGATTTATAATATAATCAGCTAAGTGTGAAAGATAAGTATCAAGCTAAATCCAGAGGATTTAGCTTGAGTTTTTCGTGGATTAGGCAGGTGGTGAGGAGATTAAATGGCAAAAAGAGATTATTATGAGGTTTTAGGCGTGAGCAAATCAGCTGATGAAAAAGAAATCAAATCAGCATTCAGAAAGTTGGCAAAACAATATCACCCTGATTTAAACCCAGACAATAAAGAAGCAGAAGCAAAATTTAAAGAAGTAAATGAAGCATATGAAGTTTTATCAGATGCAGAAAAAAAAGCTAAATATGACCAATTTGGCCATGCAGCATTTGACCAAAACCAAGGATTTGGTGGTGGCGGAGCAAGCTATGGAGATTTTGGTGATATATTCGGAGATATTTTCGGAGACTTTTTTGGTGGTGGTTCAGGCTTTGGTGGCGGTGGAAGAGCTCAAAGAACTGGTCCTAAAGCAGGGTCTGATTTAAAAATTAAGTTGGACATAACATTTGAAGAAGCAGCATTTGGAACTAAAAAAGAAATTAAAATAAATAGAGTGGAAAAATGTCACGTATGCGAAGGTTCAGGAGCTAAAAAAGGTTCAAGCAAAAAAACTTGTACAACATGTAGTGGTACAGGTCAAATGAGAACAATTCAAAGAACAGCATTTGGTCAATTTGCAAGCACAAAACCATGTACAACATGTAATGGAACAGGTGAAGTAATTGAAGATCCATGTTCAGCATGCCATGGAACAGGTAAAGAACAAAAATCAAGAAAACTTTCTATTAATATTCCTGCAGGTGTTGATTCAGGTTCAGTAATACCATTAAGAGGCGAAGGTAATCACGGAGAACGTGGAGGCCCAGCTGGAGACTTATATGTTTATTTAAATGTTAGAGAACATGAAATATTTGAAAGAGATGGAAATGATGTTTGGGGCGAAATACCAATATCATTTACACAAGCAACTCTTGGAGCATTTATTGAAGTTCCTACTTTAGAAGGAAAAGTTAAATATGAAATACCTGAAGGAACTCAACCAGGTACAGTGTTTAGGTTGAAGAATAAAGGTGTAAAACATTTGAGAGGTTCTGGAAAAGGCGATCAATATGTGAGAGTTAAAGTGGAAGTTCCTAAGAAATTAACTGAAAAACAAAGAAGCTTGTTACAAGAATTCGCAAAGGAAATGGGCGAATCAAAAGATAGACCTGAGAAGGGTTTTTTTGGAAAAGTGAAGGATGCTTTTAAGGAGTAATTTTAGATTTATAATAAATAGATGGATATACGAAAAGGCGCTGTAGCGCCTTTTGTTATGTTGAAACATAGATTTTGAAAAATGGCAGATTTTATTATAATGAACATGGTGCACTCAGACTTAACTTTGCAGACTTATGCAGAAAATTTGTAACTATTTTATTAAAAAATTATTGTAAATTTGCAATAATAATGATATTATCATATTAATATATAAGAGTTGGCGTAAGGGGGTGTTAAGATTATAATGAAAATAATTTTAGTTTTAATAACTGCTTTATTATTTTTAATTGGATTATTTTCACCATTTACTGCAGAGCTATTAAATCAACTCATGGGAACGAATATATCCATAAACAGTTTTGACAGCAATTATTTAATGACGGTTATTGCATCCATGGCAACATTGGCAAGTATATTTTTTGTAATATATGGGTGGTATTCTGTTAAAGAATTACCTATTACCATTGATAGAATTGTAACTGAAAAACTTAAAACTGAAACTGATAAATTTAACAAACAAATAAATGCATTTGCTGAAGCAAGTCAGAAAATGAATGCAGTTTACAGCATAACAGATCCGAATAAAAAAATCATCATGCTTGAAAAAATTATAGAGTTGTATCCTAACATGTTCAATGCAAGAATAACAATGGCATATACATATTGGTATGATAAAAAGGATTATGATAAAGCTGAAGAATGGTTTGAAAAAGAGTTACAGGATAATCCCGATAATGTAAATGCATTATGTGATATGGTCGCTTTGTATGATGGTATGAATGAAGATAGAAATGCAATATCCCATGCAAAGAAGGCTATAAGCATTGATAATAAAGCAAAAGATTATTTGTTGAATGATAAAAGATTAAAAGCAGAAACAAAGGATTTAATAAAAAAATTATAAAGTTAGGTTTATTTGCCTAACTTTATTTTTTTTATTAAATCTTTTGCATAGTAAATGTATATGGAGCGGACATTTGAGAGGCTCTGGTAAGGGCGATCAATATTTTAAAGTTAAAGTGGAAGTTCATAAGAAATTGACTGAAAAACAAAAGAGTTTGTTACAAGAGTTCGCAAAAGAAATGGGTGAATCAAATAAAGATAGACCAGAAAATGTTTTTTGGGGAAAGTTAAGGATGCTTGTAAGGAATAAACTTGAAAACATTTAAAAAGTTTAGAATTATTAATTATATATAGTAAGTAAAAAATAGATGTGATTATAATAACTATAATTAGTTTATCATTCTTTTTGTGTAAAAATTATTTGATATGTAAATTTGACAAAATATGCTTTCAGTGATAAAATATTAGAGTCACATGGGCAGTGACAAAGATAAAGGCAAAAAAAATTTGGAGGAAAATTGAATATGAAATCTTTAATCAGACTTAGAATGAGCGCACATGATGCACATTATGGCGGAAATTTAGTTGATGGAGCAAGAATGCTTGGTTTATTTGGAGATGTAGCTACAGAGCTATTAATTCTAAATGACGGAGATGAGGGTTTATTTTGTGCTTATGAAAACGTAGAATTTCTTGCACCTGTATTTGCTGGTGACTACATCGAAGCAGAAGGTGAAATTATTAACTTTGGAAATAGTTCAAGAAAAATGAAATTTGAAGCAAGAAAAGTTATAGTACCTCGTCCTGACATCAATGAATCAGCTTGTGATGTACTTGAAGAACCAGTAATTGTTTGTAGAGCAACAGGTACATGTGTGGTTCCCAAAGATAAACAAAGAAAAGTTAAATAATTGAAATAAAATTGTTGAAAATTTAATAAAATAGTGTATAATGATAACATAATTTGACAAAATTATATTTGGCAAACTTGTTGAAAGGCAAGGACGCAAAGCTATGAAGTCTAAAGTTGTTTGTTATAAACTATGATAGTTCAGCTGCAAAAATATATTATATATTTTTGCAGTTTTTTTGTAACTTATAAAGTATACAGAAATACAGCTCTAAAAGGTAAAAATTCGGTATATTATTTTCCAAAGTTAATATAAAACAAAGAAAGTAATGTATGGCAGAAATCAAATCTAAAAAAGAATATTTATTGACAAATATTAATTACTAAAATATAATTAATTTAACATAATTTACAAAATATTACAAAAAGTAATAGTTCGGGTCATTTTTCGACAAGGAGCAATTATGAATAAATATGACAAGATTGCATTCTTCTGCAGAAAAATGAAATAATACAGTAACAGTTAAATGAAGCATTGAGGCTACAAACCGGTAGCGGTATGAAGCTCGGTGAATGCTGGTCGAAAAAAGCTGTTTAGAAGATGCAACATAGTTAATATAAGACAAGCTTGTTGTATTCTGCCATTATCAAAAAATAAAAAACATTAGGGTGATATAATTGCAAAAATCAAACTTGAAACTTGGAGAGCTATTATTTTATGGAGGCAAAATTTCACAGGAGCAATTGAAAGAGGCATTGGAAGACCAAAAAGCAACTAGGATGAAGTTGGGAGAAATCATAGTTGAAAAGGGATGGTTAAATTTAGAAGAGATTGTAGAAACTTTAGAGCTGCAGCTTGGATTTCCTAAAGTTGATTTAAGCAAATATGAAATAAACTCCAATGTAGTGACATTAGTACCTGAAAGTATTGTAAAAAAATACAAATTAATAGCAATAGATGAAAAAAATAATAAGCTAGTAGTTGCAATGGCAGATCCTTTGAA
Source organism: Firmicutes bacterium UBA6132 (assembly GCA_002435835.1). The sequence continues at coordinate 38,578 of DIVM01000267.1, read as the reverse complement.
TTTTTTTGCTATAGACGATATCAAATTGTATACGAAAATGGAAGTAATACCTTGTCTTGCCAACAGTGCAGATTTAGAAAAAGCTATTGAAAAATACTATAGCAATATACTAACTCAAAAGGCATTAAATGAGTTTTCTGATGCATTCCTTCCGACAGAAGATGATACAGCTGTACAAGAAGAAATGTTGGAAGTTGCTACTGCACCAATAGTAAAATTAATAAACTCTATAATCGAACAAGCTATGAGAAGCAAGGCCTCAGATATTCACATTGAACCTAGTTATAATGATATAAGAGTAAGATTTCGTATAGACGGTGATTTAAAAGAGATAATGATATTACCAAAATCAAATCTATCAGCTATAACAACGAGGGTGAAAATCATTGGAAGAATGGACATAGCAGAAAAAAGAATCCCACAAGATGGTAGAGTTGAGATGAGATTTAATGACAATGAAATTGACTTAAGAATTTCTACACTACCAACAGTATACGGAGAAAAAATAGTAATCAGAATATTGGACAAGAGCAATTTTAACTATACTAAAGAGGGTTTAGGCTTTAGTAAAAATAATTTAGATAAATTAAATAAAATGATAGCTCAGCCTTATGGGATGCTTTTAGTTACGGGACCCACAGGAAGCGGTAAAACCACGACACTTTATACAATTTTAAGAGAGCTGAATGTTCAGACAAAAAATGTAATAACTGTAGAAGATCCGGTTGAGTATAAATTAAAAGGTATAAATCAAGTACAAGTAAATACAAAGGCAGGGCTGACATTTGCTGCAGGACTCAGGTCTATCTTAAGACAAGACCCTGATACTATAATGATAGGAGAGATAAGAGATTCTGAAACAGCAGAAATTGCAGTCAGATCAGCTATAACAGGACACTTGGTATTATCCACATTACATACAAATGATAGTCCGTCAACTATAGCAAGACTTATAGACATGGGATTAGAACCGTATTTAGTATCATCTGCCGTAATAGGAATTATATCTCAGAGATTAGTAAAACTGTTGTGTCCAAAATGCAAAAAAAAATATGAAGCAAGTGATTCAGAAAAGAAAATATTGGGTATAAGTGGTAATAATATAATGCTTTTTAAACCGGTTGGTTGTAACTCTTGTAACAATGGTTACAGAGGAAGAGCATCTGTTCACGAAGTAATGCTTGTAAATGAAAATATAAGAAGGCTTATAAACAAAGGTGCAAACACTGATGATATAAGAAGTAAAGCGTTAGAAGAAGGGATGAGTACCTTGTTACAATCATCTACTGATTTGGCCCTAAAGGGAGATACTTCATTTGAAGAAATAATGAGAGCAGGCTATACGCTTGGATAGGGGGATATTATGGATTTAATAGAATTATTAAGTATCGGGGTTGAAAGAAATGCATCTGATATTCATTTATCCGTAGGGATACCGCCTACCTATAGAATAGATGGTGAATTAATTTCACTTGTAGAAAGAAAATTAACTGCAGAAGACACTTTATATTTAGTAAAGCAAGCATTGGATGAAACAAGATTAAAAAAATTAGATGAAACCGGAGAAATTGACTTTTCCTATTCTTTACATAAAATAGGCAGATTCAGAGTGAATGCTTTTAAGCAAAGAGGAAGCTATGCGATGGTTCTAAGAATAATTCCCTTAGATATTCCATTAATGGACGAGCTTGGACTTCCGCCGGTAATAAGTGAATTATCAAAATTGCCAAGAGGACTTATACTGGTAACAGGTCCTACAGGAAGCGGAAAAACCACTACATTGGCATCTATTATTAACAAGATAAATTCTGAAAGAAAATGTCATATAATAACCCTTGAAGACCCGTTGGAGTATCTTCATAAACATAAAAAATCAATAGTAAATCAAAGAGAAATAGGCTCAGATACTCAAAGTTTTTCCAATGGATTAAGAGGTGCCTTGAGAGAGGACCCGGATGTTATCTTAGTGGGAGAAATGAGAGATTTAGAGACAATTTCCATAGCTATAACAGCTGCGGAAACCGGTCACTTAGTATTATCCACACTTCATACAAATGGTGCGGCAAAGACAATTGACAGGATAGTGGACGTGTTTCCTCCATATCAGCAGCAGCAGATAAAAGTCCAATTATCATCAGTTATTGAAGGTGTCATATCTCAACAGCTGTTGATGAAATCAAGCGGTGTAGGAAGAGTTGCAGCTCATGAAGTAATGTTAGCCACCCCTGCCATCAGGAATCTAATCAGAGAAGGCAAGAATCATCAGATAGATACAAGTATACAAACAAGCGGAGCATTGAGGATGCAAACCATGGACGCTTCGCTGATAAATCTATACAAACGAGGAGAAATTACTAAAGAAACAGCCATAAATCAAGCATACAATATGGATGAAGTAAGAAAAAAAATATAATCAACTTAATATTTTAAATATAGTAGGTGATCTTATGAGATACAAATACAAATCAATATCATATGATGGTCGTCAGACGGACGGATTATATGTGGGAGACAGTGAATCCGGTTTGATAAATATGCTCAAGGAAAGAAAAGAAATAGTAATAACCATAGAGCGTGATGTAGAGAGCGAAGCCCAGATTGAATTATTTAAAAAGAAAGTAAAGAAAAAGGATTTGGCACTGTTTTGCAGGCAGTTTTATACTATGATAAGCGCAGGTCTGGGAATAGTACCTTGCTTAGAAATATTAGTTGCACAAACAGAAAACAAAACTTTTAAAAATGCAATTGCAGATACATATGAAGAAGTGCAAAAAGGTTCAACTTTATCAGAATCAATGAAAAAACATAATAATGTATTCCCCATGATATTAATCAGCATGGTAGAAGCAGGGGAGGTAAGCGGTAACTTAGATACCATAATGCTTAGAATGGCAGAACACTTTGAAAAGGAAAACAAATTAGAAAACAAAGTTAAGTCCGCAATGGTATACCCTGCAGTATTAGCTGTTGTTTCAGTTGCAGTAGTAGTTTTTATGTTAGTGTTTATAATGCCCACATTTGTGGGAATGTTTGAAGGAAGCGGCACTGAACTTCCCGCAATTACACAGCTATTGATAAATTCAAGCAATTCACTTCAAAAGCATTGGTATATATATATTGCTGTCATAATCGCAATGGTGGCAGGAGTAACCATGTATAAGAAAACAAAAGAAGGAACAAGGTTTTTTGACAGCCTAAAACTGAGACTGCCCGTGGTGAAAGGCACATCCACAATGATTATCACATCGAGATTTACAAGAACACTGTCAACACTGTTGTCATCAGGTATACCGCTGATACAAGCAATGGAAGTAGTTGCTCGAGTAGTCAGCAATTCTGTTATTGAAGAAAGATTATTGTCCGGTATAGAGAACATCAGGAAAGGTTTTTCTCTATCGAGGACCATAAAGGATGTTGGCATATTTCCGCCAATGGTTGATTCAATGATAAGAATAGGAGAAGAATCAGGTTCCTTAGATGATATGCTTTACAAAACTGCCGACTTTTACGATGAAGAGGTTGAAGCCAGTCTGCAGAGGCTTACATCAATGATTGAACCTATAATGATAGTTGTAATGGGTTTGATGATTGGATTTATAGTTATAGCAATGTACTTGCCTATGTTTGATATGATGAAAACAGTGCAATAATTATTGGCTTTAATTAAAATTTACATATAAAGCAAAAAAATAATGAAAATAAAAGGAGGAAGAGAAAATGATTAAGTTGTTTACTAAAAAGAGAAACAAAAAAGGGTTTACGCTTATTGAACTGATTGTAGTAATTGCTATTTTGGGGATTTTGGCTGCGGTAGCGATTCCGAGGTTTGCTGGAACACAAGTTCTCGCTAATCAAAGAGCAAATCAAGCTAATATTGCAACTTTAAGAAGTGCTGCATCCTTAGCTGTTGCTGAACATGGAAATCCTGCTGCGGCAGTTACATGGACTGGTGCAGGAACAGGAACTACCCCTCATTTAGCTAACTCATATGTAACTACATGGCCAACTGTGCCAGCTGGACAGGGAAATGCTTATTCAGTTGGCATTGCCACTGATGGTACTGTTACTGTTACTCAACCATAATTTTAAACTGGTAGTACTGGTGCCTGTGAAAGTCTTAAAGATAACTGGTAATTGGTGTCAGGCACTTAACTTATTAAGTTATTGAATATTGTGAAAGCAATATCTAAAAAAACAAAATTTTATTAACAAACAAGAACTAAATAGCATATCTATTTAGTTCTTGAACTATTTAAAATATTTAGGAACTAATTATTTTTTCATTATACGGACGAATTATTAATTATTTAAAATTTATTTATAGCAATTATATATTTACTACCAGACATTTTTGAAATTTTTATTAATATATTTTAAAAATTTTTAAAATTTATAACGATGCTTACTTATAGAGATTCATTATTAATTTTAATGAAAATATCAATTAATTCAATGCTGTAACTGTTTTATTCACGAAATCTTGGGTATATATAAGTAACGGATATTTCTAAAATCAATTTAAAGAGTAATTGTTTAGGTACAGGTGCTTATTTGACATAAATATAAAAAGAAGTAAAAGGTGATAATATGAATAGTATACTAAGTAAATTTAAATTGAAAAATAGAGATGGCTCTGCATTAGCGTTTGTTATTTTGTCATTTCTTGTTGTGTTTATTTTATTGTCATCTGTATTTATATTAGCCTCCAATAATACCAGGCAGGTTGCTGCACAGGAACAGGGAATACACTCTGAATATATTGCCCGTTCAGGTGCAGAAGCTATGTTTGAGTTTTTGATAAATGATGGAACAAGACTTTCAAATTATGATTCATGGAGCAATCCGTATATAACAAATGAAACTATTGATTTTTCAGAAGGAGATGCTGTTGTGTCCGTAGAAAAGACCATGCATGACGGCAAGAAAAGAGTAAAAATCACATCAGTAGGTGATGCAGATGGAACAGATATTAGCAGAAAGGCTATACTTGAATTTGACCTTGACGGGTATAAGAATATTAAGTGGTCAAGATAAGGGGAAATGGTTATGTATAGTAAATTGAATTCAATTAAAAGAAAAGGATTTACTTTAGTAGAAGTTATACTTGTTTTAGCAATAATAGGAATAGTCATTTCCCTAAGTGCTACAATGCTGACCTATTCCATACGCTCACATAAAATCGTTGATGAAGAGTATCAAATTCAGTCCAATATCAGGATGACAAGTCAAATCATCAGCAACTATATTAAAGAATCAAGTGCGATTTTCATGTTAAATGATGCTTATTTTGACAGCAGCAACCTAAAAAATGAATGGGACTATTTTGCACTAAGTGATGACAAAACTCAAGTTATACAATACAAATGGGATTCTTCAAGCAGCACTCATGTGGCCAATGTATTGGCTGATTCATATCCCGGTTTGGTTTACAGTTTATCATTTGACAAATCTGATGAGGACTCACTGTTAGGAGGGTTCACCATTAGGGCAGTCTCAGATTCCGGAGCTGTTAAAGCAAATGTTCATAATGAGGTAAATGCTTTAAATACTGTTGTTGTGGACAATACAGGCAATTCTTCGAATCCTGCAGTAGCCTTGGCTTACAGAACTCAAGATATTCCTGATCCCAGCAAACCGAGAATTTCAGTAACCTTGGTGCTGGATAAATCCGGTAGTATGGCTTGGAATTTGGCAGGGAACACTATCACCAATGGTTTTGAAAATCCAAACAGCAGATTTGCAATTATGAAATTAAGAACAGTTGATTTATTAAATGAATTGGAGAGCATAGGTAACGTGCATGTTGCAGTTGTGCCCTTTGACAGTGATGCGAATAAAGATGGCAACTATCAAAATCTTTATAGAATAAGTAATAACAAAACAACATTGGTAAATTTGGTTAATGGAATACCCAAAGACGGAGGCGGTACCAACATAGGTGACGGAATGAGACGCGCCTACCATATTCATAATGCCTTTAAAACATCAAATACAGGGAATCTGCTTCACTATAATATTATACTTGGGGATGGAAATCCGACATATTGGACTGAAAGCGGCGGAAGTTATCTATATGCTGATGGAGGTATTAGCAGTTCTAATATTAAGGGAACAGGAAATGAAGATACGAGCAATATTAACAGTTCCATGAACTATGTCAGTGCAATTGGCGATAATTTGTATAAGGGCGGAAGCGTTGAGATAAAAACATTTGTAATAGGATTTTCAGCAAATTCGGCTAATATTACCAGGCTTAACAATATAGCGGGATATGTTACAAGCTCTACCAACACAAAAATTGTGGGACACTATTACGAGGCAACAAGCAGTGAAGCATTACAGGATGTATATAAAGATATCAGTAAACAAATTGAAATGGATGCATGGCATATATTTGGTCCGAATAATTAGTCAATGTAATGATTCCTCGCAAAGGAGGTTAAAAGTATGAAAAAGAAACGAAGTGGATTCACACTTATTGAAGTAATTGTATCAATAGCGTTGTTAGGTATAATATCTGTCTCCCTAATAGGGGGATTTCCATCTCAGCTGAAGAATATTGTCAGAGGTAAAGATATTACTGTTCAAGCTTTTGAAGAACAGTCCAACTTTGAAGATATAATTTATAGTGTTAAAACAATGATTAAAGATCATAATCCGGCAGAATCATTGGATTCATTGGTTTCTACAGTGCCGGAATGGTCTTATGAAACCGTTGAGGTATTGGGAGAAGACATAGTAATGCAAAAGCTCAACAAGAGCTATGCAGCTGTTTCTAAAGATAATACCATTTATTTGTCAAGGCAATTGGCAGAAAAAGAAAAATATGTTAAATTGTCATTGACCAATGTTATGATTGATGTTAGCACGGATGCAGATGATTTAGTAGCTGATTTATCCTTATCTCCTTTGCCAACCTTAAGAGCTGTTCATGATAACAATACCGGAGATACGGATTTTTATGTAAATTTATACAGATGGTGGAGATCAAATCCAGGCAAGGATTTAGCTTCTTTGGTATTTCCTGATGATTTTACAATGATTAGCATAAGCCAGACAACTGATGTTTTAACTAATTTATTGGACAATGTAGGAGCAGGGAGATTTGTGGCACTGACTGTAACACCTGTAGATATAAACGGGCATAGAGGAAATACAATGCTTAGCTCTAATTATGTGTTTATTAAGGGTGTTGAATGGAGAGTTGGTCCTTTCCCATGGGCAGATACTAATAATGATTATAATTATGATGTTGATGATGTAAGAATTGCCACAGACAGAATACAGGAACCATTAGATTCAGAAACTGATTTAATTTCTAAGTTTCTAAGCCCCACGGAAGAGCTCTCAATTGAAGATTCAAGCTTATTTGTTCCAATGAATATTGAGCCTGTGGGTGGTTCAATACCTGGAAATGTGGCTGTACAAATATCAGATTCAGAGGTTATTGATTGGTCATTTGAAAACAATATTAATATAGCTAAAGATTTCCAGGTTTTAAATAACAGCAATGTTAATATTAAAGCCGGCACTGACGGAAATGGAGGCAGTATATATTTATATCCTTATATTGAATTGGATGGAGCCGGAAATCCTGTTGTTGTTGGAGGATTCCCTGTTGTTATAAATCATGGCACTTCAATTTCTACTGATGGAAATATTAATTTGAAGACTATGAGCAGAGGCGATATTGAGCTTTTTAATCATAATCAATTAGATGGCAACAGTATTAACCTTGAAGCAAGGGGAAAAATAAAAATCAGCAATTCCACATTGAGTTCAGACAATGATATCATTCTTGACACTTCAAAAAATCTTGAGATATCGGGAGAAAGGTCAATTCAGTTAGAATCTGCAGTTTTTTCAAGCTCTAATTCAAACAGAGCCATAAGATTAAACTCAGAAGACAATATTTTGTTCAGGGGCGGAGGATGGTCAAGCAATCAGACTATATATATACCAAACGGCAAAAATATTTTGTTTGCAAAAGCAGCAGATGATACTAAAGTTTCAAATTCAGGTATTATTGATGTTGGCAACACAGGAAGAATGTATTTTGAAAATTCAATGAGCGAAGATTTGGAAAGATCATTGCGGATTAGGTTGGAAAAGGATTCTGATGATTCCTTTGAACTTACTACAATAAATTATAACAGAAATATAAATTATGCAAGCCCTTCAAACAATCAAAAGGTAATATTGCCTGGTATATGGACCAAATTAGGCAGCAACAACCAGAATTTTGAATTTTCAACCAGAGTGTTAAGCGGTCCCGGCGATGTTAAAGATTTGGAATATTCATATGATGGAAACGGCATAATTACAATAAACGTTGCAACAACCCAACAAAGAGCTGATACAAAAATAAAATTCGACGTTAGGGACAGATATAACAATGAAATTGTAGGAAGCGGATACTTTGTTTATTCTGTTGACGATTCAGGAAATCCTACAATAGAGGTTGAAGCACCGCCGCCGTTAAATTACTATACTATCACTTTTAATACTAACGGAGGCACTGAGATTGCTCCTATCGGAGGATATGCGGGTGACAGTGTTGGAACAGTACCTGATCCCACAAGAACAGGATATAATTTCCTTGGCTGGGATACTCCTGTACCAACTGTAATTCCAGATCATGACTTGCAAATTAATGCATTATGGCAGCCTATTGTATACGAAATAACATTTAACAGTAATGGCGGATATCTTATCAACTCCTTACATTACAGATATGGAGAAGAAATATCAATTCCAAATCCAAACAGAATAGGATATAGCTTCACCGGTTGGAATGAAACACCGCCAGCCACTATGCCGGCTCATGATTTGCACTTTGTTGCCCAGTGGACAAATAAGGAGGTAACTGTTACTTTTGATGCTAATGGAGGAACTGCTCCAAATCCTTCATCAACAAAAGTATTTTACGATTTGCAATATGGTGGTTTAGCTTCTACCGGCAGGACAGGATTTACATTCCTTGGATGGTTTACAGCACGTGAAGGTGGAACTCAAATTACGGCAACAACAATAGTTAATAATGCTGATAATCATACATTGTATGCACATTGGCAAACTGCACACGGACTTTTGCAATATGTGCAAATTAATCCGAATGATCAACGAAATACTTTTACTTTATACTTTAACAATAATATTCAAAGTCCTGTTGTAAGCACTGACTTAGGAAATATAAATAACAACTATAGCGTTGTTAATAATACTGTAAGATATTTCAGAAATAGCGGCAATACATCTGCAGGTAATTATTATGTGAGGGTTCGTGATGTATACGGACAAGAACTTACTGTAAACTTAAGGTTACAGCGATACACATTTTTATTTTGGGAATGGTTCGAATGGACTGTAACCTCAACTTCAAGTTGATCTGAAATATAAAAACTATTAAGGAGGAACTTTTGATACTGCTAATCTTAATATACGGACTAATCATAGGTTCCTTCTTAAATGTTTGCATTTACAGAATACCAAGAGGTGAAAGCATTGCATGGCCTGGCTCTCATTGTCCCAAGTGTAATCACAGCCTAAAATGGTATGACAATATACCTGTAATTTCATATTTGATGCTGAGAGGCAAATGCAGGTATTGCAGGACTGATATTTCAGCTCAGTATCCTTTAGTTGAAGCATTGAATGCCTTGATTTACATAATCGTGTATGTAAGGTTAGGTTTCGGAGCGGATTTTATATTTTACTCTCTAATGTCGTCAGTGCTTTTGGCTGTAGCATTTATTGATTTGAAGGAAATGATTATTCCGGACAGCTTAGTATTATGTGTCTTGGTTCTGTCTGTTATACATAAGTCTGTTAATTATTTTTTATTCAGCATACCTTTTGATTTAACGGGCAGTATCTTAGGATTGTTGGTTGCGGGCGGCTTGTTTTTAGCCATCGTATTAATATCCCGCGGCGGCATGGGCGGAGGAGATGTCACCTTGATTGGTGCCTTGGGCTTTGCCTTGGGAGTTAAATATATTTTATTGAATATATATGTGTCATTTATTTTAGGTGGAATTATTTCTGTTTTTTTATTGGCAGCAAAGATAAGAACGCGTAAGAACCCTATCCCCTTTGGACCGTTTATAGTATTAGGATTTTTTATAACGGTATTGTGGGGACAGGTTATTATAAATTGGTATTTTAATTTACTATTATAAGGGGTGACGGCTTTGGGTTTATTTAATAATAAAACTACTATTTCTATTGAATTTTGTTCAGATGAGGTAAGAGTAGTAGAAGGAAGGTACAACAAGAAGAATATTAGCGTTAATAAGTGTTTTACAATACCGGTCTCTGATGAATTATATGAAGATGGTGTAATAAAGGATATGGACAAGTTTTCACAAGAATTGCATATAGGGCTGTCAAAGCATAATGTATCTCATGGTGATGTGTATGGTGTAATAAATTCATCTAATATAATCATTAGGGAAATAAGGATCCCAAAGGTTGAAGCAAAACAGATTGCTTCTATTTTAAAATACCAGTTAGATGAATATTTGCCGGTGGACCCTGAAGGCTATGTTGTCCAACATATTCCTCTTGATATTGTTGATGAGGAAGGTGTTGAAAAACAAAATGTAATGCTGGTAGGTGTACCTAAGTTTATGGTTGAAACACATCTGAATTTATTAAATAATATAGGTTTGAAACCTGTAGTTTTAGATTATGCGGGCAATGCCATAAGAAAGTTACTCAGATTAAATGACAGCATAAACGGCATGTATGACAATAATATTACCATTGCCTGTGTGGACTTAGAAAGAAAGAGTACTGCTGTTAGCATTGCTTCTAAAGGGCTTATGTGCTTATCACGTGTTGTAAAGGAAGAGATAAGTCCAACTGTTTTAGAGTCCTACGATGTGGACTTTGACCAAGATGTAGCTGTTGTTTCAGGTCTTAAGAGCAATCTTGCTGTAATACTTGATAAAGTTGATATGGTATTTAGATACTATAAATCAAAAGAAAAAGATAATGATATTGAATTAATATTGATTTATGGCGATTATTCTCATACTGATGGTATAGAGGGTCTGATGAGCAGTTATTTAGACAGACCATGTGTCAAGCTGAATGTTTTGGATAAAGTAAAATTTAACGGTGACCTGGCAAAGTATGCTACTGCTATTGGTGCACTAATAAGAGTAAACGGGGTGAAGTGATGAATGATCTTAATTTTTTTGAACCCTATATAGAAAAACGGGAATTAAAATTTAATAAAATGATTGTGTTATATATTTTATTGGTATTGTGTATAGTTGGAGTTGCAGCAAAAGGAATATTTAATCAGATCAATATAATGATGTTGCAAAGTCAGGTAGAGGACAAGCGTCAGGCTGCCGAAGATCCTAAAATAGTTGATAAGTATAATGAAATAAAAAACCTTGAAAATGAGATGGCAGTTTTCAAAGAAGAAGTTGACAAAATTATAAAGATGGACAAGAATATTGCCAAAACAGATATTATAAGGGAAGAATTGATATCTGAAATTAAATCAAAAATGCCGGCAGATTTATTCTTGACTAATTTTAGTGCAAATGGCAGAGATATACAGATTACCGGTGTTGCAAAGGATAGTAATTCTATAGCAGAATTCAGCAAAGGTCTTAAATCCATCAAGGACGTGGAATCCGTATTTATATCAAGTATTGATATTGTGGAAACTGATTATAATTTTGTTTTAAATACGACTTTTAAGGATGTGAATATAGATGAATCAGAATCTAAAGAGAAGTAAAGTTAATCTCAGACCTCTTACTAACAGTGAAAGGGTATTGCTTTCTTTATTGGGAATTGTATTAGTAGTCTATTTGTCAATGAACTTTATACTAACTCCACAATCTGAAAAAGTAAGTAGTTTAAAAACTGAAATTGCAGAGTTGGACAACAAAATCGTTGATATGGACAATACAATAAAGATGGAAGAAAACATAAAAAAAGAATGGGAAATGCTGCACAGAGAAAGAGATGAAATATTAAAAAACTATTTTCCTGTTCTTGACCAAGCTCAGATAATTTATCTGCTAAACGAGTTGATTAAAGATGACAGAGTAGATATAACTCAATTAAGCTTCAATAATCCTGATAAAGAAACTATGGGAGAAATGGATGTTCAAAATATGAGCATTTCAATTCCGTACAGCGGCAGTTACGATGGAACTATGGGTATTATTAAGTCTATAGAATCAAGTCCCAGAAGAATCGTAGTTGACAGTTTATCTATGGACAGGGGAAGCGATTCAGAACTTGCGGGAACTATGTCATTAAAAATATACAGCCTTGAAGGAATTGCTGTAACTGATACGGAAGTAATACCTGTAGAGACTGTCACCGGTTCTGTTGAAGGTTCTTTATTTGCTCCATACTCTGGATATAGTGATGTTACTTTAGCCGGAGGAAGTAAAGGGGGTGCTGCTCACGGTGGAGGAAGTACCGGAACCGGCGGCACTGCTATAAAAGAAAGTGATTATTCTAAAGTGTATAGGCTTCATGATTTTGAAAATAGAAGCTACAGCTTTATTCCATCAAATGAATACATTAAAGGTAATGTTGAGCCTTCAACAATTAGTAAGTCTGGTAAATATTCTTTGAGATTTGAATACAATATGTTAGCCCTTGGGGAAGAGAACAGAGCGTATATCGATTTAGGGTCTGAAATAGAGTTAAAGTTTCCTCCTGACAATATAAGTGTAGGGGTTAATGCCTTCGGATATTCACCGGGGACATTAGGTTTTAGATTTAGAACTCAAAATGGTGAAGATATAGATGTAGAGGCTGCTAAAGGTATATCCTGGTTAGGATGGTCCGATGTAGAGGCTGTGCCACCTCAGGATTTAGATCTGTATCCATTAAAGCTGACTCATATATATTTTGAAATGCCATATAACAGGGATGATATAGGAGTATTTATAATAGATAAGCTTCAAGCCTTTTATCCTGTTAGTGAAGACTCACAAGGGAATAATCAGCCAATCTATGATTTTTATGTAGTTAAATCCGGTGACTCAGTAACAAGCATCTCAAGACAGATATATGGAACTAACTCTTATAAGAATGAAATTATGACAAACAATAGCTTGACCGCTGGTGACTTATTACCGGTAGGAAAAGTATTAGTACTAGTGAGGAGGTAAGGCAGATGAAAATTACAAATAAAATATTATCAATTTTGATAGTTTTATTATTGCTTTTGAATACTGTAACGGTCTTTGCTGCTACCAACAGTACAAGCTATGAGGCTGGATATGATGTAGGGTACGACATAGGCTATGATAAAGCAAACAGCAATGTATCCGCAAGATCTTATTATAGAAATACTTATAAAGACTCTTCAAAACATAAAAATCTTAAGAAAGAGATAGATGATTATGTTGAAAGTGAATTTGAAGAAGGTTTTATTGACGGATATAATGATGGCAGTGACGATGGTTACGATGATAAGTATGATAATAAAAAAACAGATAAAGATCAACACGTGGATTACGCTGCTACATTAGGGAAATCACTTGGTGAAATTTATGGTGCTAAGGATTTTCAGGATGGGGAAGCTTCTAACTGGAAGGATTTACTTCCAGGCAGAAGTGAGATTAGTAATATGTTTAAATTAGATAAACAAAGTACAACATATAAAAACACATTTATTAACGGATTTAATAAGGCTTTTCAAGAAGGATATAATGACGCTTATGACAAAGCTATGTTTGAGCCTGCTAAAATAACATTGGAGCAAGGGGTTTTAGATGGTGAAGAAAGCGGCAAGATTTTGGGAGCTGCCTTTGGTGCTAAAGACTTTTATGAAGGCTGGGATTCAAATATTTACAGGGATATGCCTACGGATGAGGAAATAATAAGTCAGTATTCTTTGAGCAATGATAGTGCTGAATATGAGGATGGATTTTTAGCAGGATTTATCAGAGCATATGAAGAAGCTTATAATGAAGCATACAGAGCAGCAAATATGAGTGAGGCTGTAAATAAGATGACATCAGTGATTATCCCTATTGCTGGCGGTCAGGTAGTAAGTGCGGATAACAAATTTGCCGTAAATATTCCTGCCGGAACATTTTATCATGATGTAGGTCTGAGCATCATTACCACTAATGATGTAGGAAATAAAGGCAATCTGATCAAAGCATCAAACAGCTATACTGTTGCCTTGTCCAATGAATCTGGAAATGTTGATGACAGCAAGGCTATAGAATTGTCCTTTGAGTACTATGGAGATAAATTTAAAGGCGGCATATACAGACAAAACGGTAGTGAATGGTTATATATACCAACAGTTATCGAAGATGGTGCGATGATTGCAAAAATTAATCCTAAAACCTTAAATTCACAAGACATAACGTTTAGTGCATTTGTTGACAATAATATAAGAGTATTTCGTGATGCAAGGGGACATTGGGCAAGTTATGAGATTGATGCCTATGTAAGACGTGGTGTTATCAATGGCTATGCCGATATGACATTTAAGCCTGATAATAGTATTTCAAGAGCTGAATTTTTAACGTTATTAAGCAGGGTTTACAATTGGAACACTACATCCATGTATTATTATGGTAGTACAACTTCCTTTAAGGATGCTAATACCTTTGGCGGCTTTAGAGATGTTATAGACTATGCTACTCGTAACAACTATATATATGGATATAATGATGGTACCTTTAAACCAGGAAATCCAATCAGCTATGCTGAAGTGGAAATCATCATGAACAGAGTTTTAAATTACGGGAATTTTAGATGGACTAATATAGCTAATGGTATGCTTTACGAAAAAAAGGTACGTTCTACCAGCTTTAATAGTTTGAAAAATAAAATTACCAGAGCAGAGGTAGCCTATATGCTCTATAATACAATAGAATAAATATTAATAGGAAAAAGAGAACAATAAATAATTGAAATCCTTGAGCAAGCATAAGGATGACACCGACAATTTTAGGTGTCATCTTTTTTAATTTTTTTTAATATATTTATTAAGTATAAAAAATACATGCGAAGTAATCTTAATAATAAATAATTTGACAAAATTTTACATATTTACTATAATTAATATATTAAATTATGTAAATTTATCAAGAGATGAAAGGAAGAAGCATGAATTCCATATTATGCGTTGAAATAGATAATAACTGCATAAATATTACGGAAACTTTCAAGAAGGGCATTTTGTTTATGGTTTCTAAGCACCTTTCATTGAAGGTTGCTTCTGGAATTGAAAACGGGAAAATACTGGACATTGATTTAATTGCGAATTTAGTGAAGAATGAGCTAAATAAGAATAATATTAAAACAAAAAAAGCTGTATTTGTTGTTAATTCGGATTGTGTAATCACAAGAAAGCTAAGGCTTCCTCTTTTAAAAGACAAAGATGAAACAATATCAATGCTAAGATTCGAATTGGAACAGACGATTTCAGTCGATTTAAGAAGGTATAAAATTATATATAAGGTGACAGATATTGATGACGTAAACAGTGTTTTTTACGTCATTTATTGTCTTCCAGAGGATATTTACAACAGCTTGATTAAGCTGTCTAAAAAACTCAAGCTCAAGCTTTTGTACACGGATGTATCTTTTAACTGCCTAAATAAAATCTCCGAGCACGGCATAAAAATAAACAACAGTTTCTTAGATTCAAATAATATCTTTGCATTTGCCAATATAGATTCACGGTTTCTTTCTTTTTGTGTTTTAAATAAAGGAATAAATGACTTCTCGCGGATTTCTTTTTACAATGATGAAAAACACTATGCTTTCATTTCAGAAAAAGAACAGTCTGAAAATAGTTCCTACATGATGTCTGCATCATCTTTTAGAAACAGCTTGCTTGATGAAATCAACAAGTACATCAGATATTATTATTCGATAGATAATAATAATTATATTAATAAGCTTTATATTTATGGCAGCTGCTCATGCAATGATATAGCTGAATTCCTGTCTGATAGTTTAAAAATAGATGTGGAAAAAATTAATAAAATATCTGACATAGCATTTGTTGATGAATATAATTACGAGGATTTAAATGAGGATAAAAACTTCATTTCTGTCTTATCTCTGCTTAACGGTAAAGGGGATGTTTGTTTTCCAACCAATACTGATGAATTTAAAAATGCCGCTAAGTTTTACTCTATTTTTGCAGCAGCTTCTTTGGTTATTGCTATACCTGTTATATATGCCTTCATTCATAACAATGCAAGGCTTTTGAATAATATTAATGATATGAGTCTGTATGTTGAAAATGAGGACAATGCCAAGCTAAATAATGATGTTGAAGCCTTGAAAGCAGAAGTAAACATATTGGAAGATTATAAAAATAGGGCTTTTAAATTAGAAAGCTACATAAGTGGCGAGGATTATGTAAGTTCATCGTTTTTCAAGGAAATCCTTTATGCAGTCCCTGAAAATACAAGGGTTGACACCGTATATACAGACAAAAACACCACACAACTGTCATGTGTATCCTTGTCCGTAGAAGAGGTGGCAATATTTTTACATAACCTCAGAGAGATAGAATATATTGAAGAAACTCATATGCCATATTTAGAGTTAAAACAAGAAGGCAACAGCTATGCTTACTCTGTAATTTGCAAGCTGAAGGATGTGAAAGGCGATGACTAATTCGGGTCGTAAGTCTTTATGCATATTAGCATGCTTATCGCTTATCATAGTTTTATTTGTTTATATGGTACCGGATAATTGGATGTCAAAAATATATCCAACAATGTCTGCGTATTCAGAAATTAGCAAAATTAGTGACAGTATGCAAAATAATATTAAAATGAAGGATGAGCTAAGGAAAAAGAAGGAAAAATTGTTAAACGAAATAAGTATGGTCAACATTAAAACAAGATTGTCGCAAGAAGAAATAATTTCCAATATACATGAGGATTGTAAAGAAAATAATATGGTCATTACAAAAATCAATTTTACTGATGCAATACTTGCTGAGCCTGATAACGATATTGACTCTGAGATTTTGGTTGAAGGTGCAGTAGCGGTTGGTGCCACCATAGAATTTAAAGGAAATTATTATGATATGCTTTTGCTTATTGATGATATAAAAGATGACAATATGAGTGTTAGTATAAACAATATAAGGCTATTGCTATTAGAGGATGGCGGTGTTTTGGGCACCATAGATCTTAACTACTATGCCATGCCCAATTGATTGCTTATGCAACAATATTTATAATGCAGGTAGCCGATAAAATAAACTGATTTGGACTAACGGTGATAGTTATAAATTATGGTGAGGATAAGAAAATAAAATGAAAGGAAAAGTAAAAATATTCAACAATAATGCCATGACTTTAATAGAAGTAATTATTGCGATAGTTATTTTGGAAATAGTAATTTGTCCTTTAATGTCCATGATTGTCATTGCTCAAAAAATTAACAATAAAAGTGCTGAGGAATATAAATCTTTCCAGCAGGCACAAGGTTATATGGAAGAAATAAAAGCGATGAATTTCATTGATACTCAGGAATACCCTTTTAATAGTTTAAATAATTCTTATGAAAAAAAAATTAATCAGACAGTTACAAATTATGCTGCAGAAATAAAAATAACTTCAGATGAATCCGAGAGCAATATTTTGTATAACATAGAAATAAAAATTATTAACAACAGTAAAGTTTTAAAAATATTAATAGGCACTAAATTATTTTATTGATTTTAATATAATCTGGTAGTTAGGTGAATCAATGAATATGTTTATTAAAGGTCGTTTTAAAAACAACGGTTCAGTGTTGGTTTTGTTAGTTATTATTATATCTGTTATAATGGTATTAGGAGTTTCTTTGATGAGCACAACGCTTTTAAACTATCAAATAAAAAAATCAAATGTTGAAATAAAACAATCGTTTTATATGTCGGAAACAGGATTAAATAAGGCTTATGCTGAAATGCTTTTGTTGATTAAAGAAGCAGCCGATGATTCAATTTCTAAAGCAGAGGAGTACTTGTTTTTAAATCCTGATGACGTAATTAGTGCTGCTGATTTATATAAAAATAATTTTAAATTATATATTTTAAGCAGAATTTCTACAAGGATAAATGATAACTCTAATCCCGAAATTATAATTATAAATGTAGCATCACTATATTTCATAGGGGATAGCCTGACAGTTTCAGTACAATCTAAATATATATCCTCAAACAATATTGAAAAAACAACAAAAGTAGATTTGAAAATAATGATACTTAATTATAGTGAAGCTATTTCGGAAACAATAGATTATTCAAATTATTTAAAGTTTGATAATTATAATATTGTTAATTAAGATCCTTCGCTACGCTCAGGGATGACAAAACGTAGAGAAATAATAATAAAAACTAAGGTTTCTATTTACATTTTTTAATAAAAGGTGAACTGATGTTAAAAAGCAAAAATGGTTTTACATTAATTGAAATATTAATTGTAATAGGATTGTCAGCCATAATAATTTCATTAGTTATGTCATTTTTTATGATAAATATAAAAAATTATGAAGCTATAAGCATTGAAACTGAACTTCAATTTCAATCCCAATATATTCTTAATTATATGTCAAATAAAATACTACAATCATCTTATATAGAACTGATCAGAGAAAATACTGTGAGTCACATGAATCACATAGGAAAACAAAGAATAACAAAAATATCTTTTCGTTATGGGGATAGCTCTAAAGAGTGTTACAACTTTGAGGTTAGAAATGATAAAATTTTTTATGGAAATGATTATTCAACAAGTACTGCAAATATAGAATTAGGAACTTATATAAATGAACTATACGTAGAACCATTTCCTGAAACAGCCATATTTAAAAACGTTAAAGCAATTAAAATAAAATTAATATTACAAAGACATAGCAAATTTTTAGAAGCTGAACAAGTTGTTTTTATGAGAAATTAATTTATTATTGCAAAAAATTAAATAAAATTAAATAAAACTGTCTAAAAAAATAAATACATTGACAAAACAGTAATTAATTTATAAAATATGTATGGGATATTACGCGCTTTTTTAATATCCTATGAGGATAACCTATGAAAAATGGTGGTTTTACTCTAATAGAATTGGTTGTAACAATTGCTATATTGTCGATTGTTTTATCTATAACTTTACCTAAAATCAGTATAGATTTTGGATATATGGATAAAATGGCTAATGAATTTGTCATGGATGTAAGATATATTCAAATGGAAAATATGAAAAATCCAAGTCAAAATTATAAAATTCGCATTTACGAAGATATAGGCAAATACACAGTAAATAACAGCGATGTTGTTGAAAAGAAAGTTACATTCAAGGAAAGATACATAATTAGATATAGTAATACTGGGTCCATAGGATTTAATGGTGAAGGTACTCCTGTTAATGCAGGAACTTTTACAATAATTGATACTATGACAAATGAAACTAAAAATGTTTCTATTGTACCCACCACTGGAAGAACTATTATTAAGGAATAAGCAGCTTGTGGCTGGTTATAATATACTAAAGGGAGGAGACTGAGAAGTATGATTTCAGCAAGTGATTTTAAAAAAGGAATAACTATATCATGGAATAATGGTCTATGGTCAATAGTAGATTTCCAACATGTTAAGCCAGGAAAAGGAGCTGCCTTTGTTAGAGCAAAAGTTAAAAATGTTATAACAGGAGCAATTAGAGAAGAAACTTTCAACCCTAGTGAAAAATTCCCTAAGGCACATATAGAAACAAAGGAAATGCAATATTTATATAATGATGCTGATTTATATTATTTTATGGATATTGAAAGTTATGAACAAATTCCATTAAATCATGACCAAGTAGAAGAAGCTATTAAATATTTAAAAGAAAATGAAAATGCTACTATGAGATTCTATGAAGGTAAACCATTTGAAGTTGCAGCACCTAACTTTGTTGAGTTAGAAGTAACAGAAACAGAGCCAGGATTTAAAGGTGATACAGCTACAGGAGCTAACAAACCTGCTACAGTTGAAACAGGAGCAGTGGTAACAGTACCGCTTTTTGTTGAGATAGGGGATAAAATTAAGATCGACACCAGAACTGGTGAATATTTATCACGAGTATAATAATATACAATTGGAGGTAAGTTATGGATTTTTTATATGAAAAAATTTCTTATTTAAGAGGTTTAGCTGACGGTTTAGATGTAAAAGGTGACACAAGAGAAGGTAAACTTTTTAATGCTTTATTAGAAGTTATTGAAGAAATAGCTGACGGTATGAGTGACATAGTTGAAGAGCAAGAAGAAGTAAATGAGTACTTAGATTTATTAGATGAAGATCTAACAACTGTTGAAGAAGAACTTTTCGGAGATGTTGAATTAGAAGAAGAATTTGATGAAGACTATGACTTTGATGATGATGAGTTTTATGAAGAATATGATGATGAAGATTTCGATGAAGATGATATCAACATCATTGACCAAGAAGATTAATAATCATATTTTAGAATAAAAAGAGTATTTCCTAGGAAATGCTCTTTTTATTTTCTGAAAAAAATGCATTTTAATATAATCATTTTTCAACATTGTTTTTATTAAATATAAATAAAACACAAAAATAGTTAAAAAATTTCTTTTTAGCTCTTGACATTGGTATGGTACTAAGGTTTATACTATGGGTAAGAGGTGAGGAACATGAAAAGGAAATTTCTTAAGTATGTGATACCTTCGGTTTTAGCTATGTGGATATATTCAATTTATACAATGATAAATGGTATATTTGTAGCAAAGGGAGTTGGAGAAATAGCTCTTGCTGCAGTAAATATTAGCACACCATATGTAAATGTAATATTCGCAGCAGCAATTTTATTTGCAGTAGGAACATCAACTATTGCATCCATAAACTTAGGTAACAAAGAAGTAACAAAAGCAAGAGAAGCTTTCACTATGAATATGGTAATGTTAATTTTAATTGGTCTTTCACTAACAGGTTTAGTTCTGATTAATCTTGAGAGAATAGCCTATTTCATGGGAGCTACTAAAACTACTATAGGATATGTAAAAGATTACTTAGGTATTTTATCGGTGTTTAGCGTGTTCTACATGCTATCGTACTATTTTGAAGTATTGGTAAAAACTGACGGACATCCACATCTTGCCACTATAGGGGTATGTATTTCTGCAGTTACCATCATAACATTAGATTATATATTTGTTATAAAACTTAATCTTGGAGTTAAAGGGGCAGCTCTTGCTACAGGTTTATCACAAGTTGCAGCTTGTCTAATTTATTTTATGCATTTTTTAAGAAAGAGTTCAAAATTAAAATTTGTTTCTTTTAAATTTGATATTTCCTTAATAAAAAGGACTTTACCTATTGGTATATCAGATTTTGTAACAGAATTCTCTACCGGTTTTATAACATTTATGTTTAATAGGATTATACTTCAACATATAGGCGAAATTGGTATCATTACTTATACAGTTATAATTTATGTAAACACTTTTGTCATGTTGACTATGGCTGGTATTTCACAAGGAACTCAGCCGCTAATAAGTTATAACTATGGAAGCGGAAATAAAGAAACATATAGATATATTTTAAAATTAGCGATTAAAACAGTGGCTATCTTTGCAATTTGCATTTATTCAGCAAGTATGATATTTGCAGAACAAATTAATTCAATATTTATTAGTAGAGATGAAGTTGAGATTTTCAGCTATTCAGTAAAAGCTTTTAGAATATTTACGCTTGCTTATTTAGTAGTCGGTTTTAACATAATATTTGTTGGATTTTATTCAGCCATAGAAAAGCCGTTGTATTCAATGATTATATCAACATGCAGAGGATTAGTAGTAATAGTTTTATCACTTATGACAATGACTGCATTGTTTGGTGATAATGGAATTTGGTTATCATTATTTGTATCAGAAATTATTTGTTTGATTATATCCGGAGTACTATTTGCAAAATTCACATACAGTGATTTGTTCACAGAAAGCGCCCTAAACAAAAGGATTTCTGTAATAGATATCTGAACTGAAAAGGATCAAAGTTAAAAAAGTAAAAAAGGTTAAAAAAAGACCGTATTAGACTTTAGCCATTGATAAATGGGTTGAGTTAAATAATACGGTTTTTTTAAATATCGATTAATACCCTTTAGGTCTCGGCCAATTTGAATCATCTTCAGAAATAAAAGATTCAATATTTAAAAATTTTGACCTATGCATTACAAACCAAATTGAAGCTATTAAATAAAATACAATGCCGGATATAATGTTTATATTATAGCCGAAGTACATTCCAGCTATTGTCGCCAATGACAAAGCTAAAACAATTATTGATGGTATTGGATGCCATGGAGATACATAACCTCTATCAATATGTCCCAAAGGATACATTTTTCTAAATTTTATCATCATTATTGCTGTAAGTATATAAGCCAAAAGGGCCGAAATTATTGAGAATGTTATAACTTCATCAAGCAATCCTGTAAATCCAAATGCTAAAGCAATTGGCAACAAGAATATAATAGCTCTGTATGGAGTTTTATATTTAGGATGAAGAACGCCAAATATTTCAGGTATCAATGTATCGTTTGCCATTGATGCCCATGCTCTGCTTGCATCAGCAATGCAACCATTGGCGCTTGCAATACATGAAAGAATTGTTCCTAAAAATAAAATATTAATTACAATGGGTATTTTGGTTTCTTTAGCTGCATCGAAAAGAGGATAAACTGATTCTGCAAGTACATCTGCTTTAACTAAACCTGAAGATACAAACCAAGTTATAGTTGCACCAAGAATCAAAGTTAATATTCCCGCTATTGAACCAACGGGCAATGCTCTTTCTTTTGATCTGCATTCTTCAGCAGCAAGGGCAGTGCCTTCTATACCTAAATAAAACCAACATCCAAACTGCAATGCTCCTAATATTCCAATCCAACCATACGGCAGACCATTTGTCATAGCGCCAAGATTAATCATGCTTTTTGTTGGGGAATAAAATTTTGTGCTAAATAATAATATTAATATTGTTGCAAATGATATTGCTGTTAAAACAATATTTAAATTTAATGTTGCGTGCAAACCTCTATAATTTAAAAATGTTAATGCAAGTAAACTTAATATAATATATGGCAATGGCTGAATATCTGGATGAATGGTAGATAAAATTTCTCCAATAACTAATGCATCTGCAGCTTCTAACATTACATATTGAAAAACCATCATCAATCCAATGTTAAAAGCAGATAGAGGACCAAGAAAATGTTTCGCCATTCCATATTGTCCTCCTGATGACGGAATTATTGCTCCCATTTCAGTATTTATCATAATCAGGGATATATACAATACTCCAATTATCCAACATGCTATGATGGAACCTAAGGAGCCGCCTTTTACAATAGTAAAATTCCATCCCATGAATTGTCCAACCAAGACGATTCCAACTCCTAATGCCCATATATGCAAAGGTCCCAATACTTTAGTTGAATGAGTCTCTTTTGATTTTTCCACAACTGACCAACCTTTCTAAAATTAATATAATTTCTATTTTTTTTTCTTTGCTCTGTCCGTTTCTACTTTAATAAAATCTGTTAATATTAGTACCGCTAAAATGAAACATAAAATCCAAGCAACGTAGTTCATAACACTCCAAAAACTCATACAATTCACCTCATAATTTAAGATTGAGATTTCTATCACTTATCAAAAAGTTTAGAAATCATATCTCTAAGACCTTTATCCGATTGCTTAACAACAAATAACAAATATACTATAAACACTACAATTGTTATAGATAGAGTCTTAAAATTTAAACTGTAATCAATACCACCACTACTATTTCCTTTCAACACCATAGCGGTTAAAAGAGTAGCAAAGCATAGAATCATAATAAACAAAGCATCAAATGTTTCTAATAAAATATTATTTTTTTTCTTTTCTACCTGTTTCATACATACCTACTTTCGTTATAAAATAGTAAATTATTTATATGTTCTCAGTGTATTTAATAACTTTGAATATTAAATTTCTGATGAATATATACTTTCTTTATTTTTCTTTATGTGCACTATTACAGCAATGGATGATGCTACTGCAAAAGCGCTGATTATAACTCCGGAAAGAATAATAATTGTCTTAGTTGCATTATCAGGAGCAATCATATAAACGTTTTTTATAACTATCATAAGGAATATCAAAAATAGACTGACGAAAGCTAAGATAGTAGAATAATCCTGAATGTACATTTTTTTAATTTTTTTATTCAATGTTATCACCTCCTATAAATTATTAACGATAAACCATAATTAAAAAAAAGCAAAAAAGCTCCCAAATCGTCATAATAAAATAACGATTTGAAAGCTTCATTGCTTTCGGTGAAAGCGCCATTGCCTTCAATTTAATTAAAATGCATCATTGCATTAGTTTATTCAATATGTATAATTATAACAATTTAACAATCATATGTCAATATTAAGATTTTCTTTTAACGTTTTAGCTTCATTATTAATAGTCATTACCCCAATGTTATAATAATTGCTTCTGCAACTTCTTTTATGGTTTTTCT
The DNA here is from genome assembly GCA_002435835.1 of Firmicutes bacterium UBA6132. Next base: position 14,043 of record DIVM01000267.1, on the reverse strand, counting down.
CTGATTCATACTCATAGTTCTTATTTTTTTAAATGCAGCCTCTTCGTCCAAATTATAATTTTTTTGTATTATTCCCTTAGCTTTTTCTATGAGTTTTCTTGAATCTAAAGCTTCGCTGAGCGTTTTAACTTCTTCAGCTAAAACGCTAAATTCAGTATACCTCGAAACTGCTATATAACATGAAGCTATAAGATTTTTTTTATTTACAGGCTTAACTAAATATGCTAATACACCAGCGTTTTTGGCCTCTTCTATAAGATGTGACTGACTATGAGCAGTGAGCAACATAACAGGTGCAATTTTTTCTTTGTTTAGTAGTTTAGCTGCTTCAATTCCGCTCATTACAGGCATTTTAATATCCATTATTATTAAGTCGGGCTTAAGGCTCCTGGCTAAATTTACGGCTGTTGCACCATCTCCGCATTCACCTACAGTTACTATTTTTTCTTCGGCAAGCATCTCTTTTATATCAGTTCGCGTAATTGGCTCATCCTCAGCTATTACAACCCTTAAATTTTTCATTTGAACCCCCTGTTAATTAATCATTTCGTAAATTATGTATTTATTTTTACTTGAATGGAAATTTTATTTGTATTTTAGTACCATTTATATGTCCATTTATTGAAAAATTTCCTTTTAAAGTTTCATTTGTAATCATTTCCACAATATCCAAACCTAAACTACCTTTACCTTTTTTATTTGTAAATCCTATACCATCGTCTTCAATTGTTATTATGACAAACTCGTCAGATTCTTTAATATTAACCCATATTGAACCTTTTTTCTTAAATTTGAAGGCATGTTCAATAGAATTTTGTATGAGCTCAGAAATGCACAATGACAAACTGCTTGCAATATTTGAATCCATATATATAGAAGAGCCTTCTATTTTACCCTTGATATCCTTATCAGGAGGAGTCATAGTTCTCAATAAAGTTTCCAGTATACTTGCAATAGTTGTTTTTATATCAACTTTTTCGATTCCAACTTTTGAAAGTTCTTCATGAACAAGTGCAATGCTGTTTATTCTATTGATGCTTTCAGTGAAAGCCTTTTCAACTATTTTATTATTGGTCCGGCGCATTTGCATGCTCAATAAGCTTGAAATGGTCTGAAGATTGTTTTTAACTCTATGATGAATTTCTTTAATAACTGCTGTTTTATTGTTTAATTCTTTTAATCTTTTATTATTTAATGTATTATCTGTTAAAATTACAAAATATCCTATAAATTCATTTTTAGTGATTATGGGTATATTTATAACAATAAGTTCTAAATTAAAAAATTTAATATTATTTACATATACATAGTCTTTTTCTGGTAATAGCTCTTTGTTTAATATTATATCGTTTTGTTCTAAATCAGTGATGAATATTATTTCATCCGCAATAGCGTTGGACCAAATGAGTTCATTGTTACTTATAATCAATAAGCCTGGCGGAAGCAAATTATGATTTAGTTGTTTTCTGATATGTGTTGATTTCAAAGTAAAATCTTTGAAATTATCGAGGTTAAATTGCTCGCTATTAACTTTGACGTTTAGAATCCCCAAATCCCTTTCATTATATATTATTTTTATATTATGTTCAATTTCATTTTCTAAATTGCTGTCAGCTTCAATGTAGTTGCTTTTAATGATTTTTCTTTTGCTTTGGCCATTGCTTACTATTTCTATCTGCTCATAAAAAGCTAATAAGTTATACCAGCCCTCAGTTATTGTATTTATAATGTTTAACTTTTCTTCTTCATATATTTCATTGTTAAAAATTGTTTTATCCATCGATTAATCACCTGTTATTTAATTTTTAAATACGTATATGCAGCATTTACTATATAAACATAATTTTTTTTTTAACATTACTTAATTTCCAATATATCATCTCTTGATTTCATTTCCTCCGGAGCATCATTAATTATATATTTCCTACTAAATAAAAAGTAATATAATATAACAATAATTAAAAAAATTAAAACCTGTAAAACCTTGTCCCTGATAAATATGGAATATAATACATAAATGATAATAATGATATTTATAATATATAATCCAAAAAGATTTTTCATTTTTGGATGCATGCCATTTTGTTTATAATTATTTTCTTTTATTTTAGCAAATGAGTGAATTACAAATACAAACATGCTGATACAGGCGATGCTTGCTATAAAAATTAAATTATTTGCTTCCAAAGTGTTAGAGAGTATTATGCCTACAATACCCGGTACTAAAATTGCTAAATAAGGCGTTTTAGTTATATAATGAATTCTGCTGAATATTTTAGGCAGATATCCAGCCCGTGATAAAGAAAAAATTTGTCTTGAATAACCATTTATCATTCCGTTTAAACAAGAAAATAAGCTAATTAAAGCTAAAAAAGAAAATACAGAAAGCAAAACATTATCATATGGGTGAATTGATTTTAAAACGCTGTAAAGGGGGTAATCATTAGATAATAAATAAATAATATTCACAGATGACAAGCTGATGATTACAACTATAAAATTCAAAACAGAAACTGTCAATATGCTGTACAGAAAGCCAAATCTTAAATTTTTATCAGGATTTTTTGTTTCTTCTGCTGATAAAGATATTCCTTCAATGCAAAGGAAAAACCATAATGTATAAGGAAGTGATTTAATAATTCCACTATATCCTCCTATCAGAGGTTTTTCTCGTAACATGCTCATTAAATTTACTGAATCATATGTTCCTATCATAAATAATATTAAAGCGCTTATGGATATACTGGTCATTATAAATTCAAGAGTAGCTGAATTTTTTACACCTAAAATATGCATTATTAAAAAAAACAAATACACTATAGCTGAAAAGTTTATATTTGAGCTATATGGAAAAATGTTCATAAAATATGAGTTAATAGATACTGTTATAGCAGAAGCAGCAAATAAAAATTCTACAACAGTTAATATACCAGCAAGATATCCTTCAAATTTGCCTAATCCTTTTCGAACATATGCATAAGGTCCGCCTGCATAAGGCAGTTGTGTAGAAAATTTATAAAAAATTCGTGTAATAAAAAAGTAAAAAATGGTTACTATCAAAGTTGAAATAATAAAACCAACAGGACCTGATCCTTCGAGGCCATAATTCCATCCAAAGAAAGTTCCGCCTATAACAGTGCCCACACCTAATCCCCACACGTGTAAGCTTGACAAAGCTTTGTTTAATCCAAATTTAGTATAGTACATATCTATTTGTTTTTGTGTTATTAATATATCATTTTCATCTTCTTTCATTGTTAACCACCATATATTATATATTTTTTTTACTTTGAAAAAACTCGTGTGTATTATGGCCAAATTTCTTCTGGATCAACACCATATATTTGAACTATTTCAAATAAATCTGAGTTTGCAATATCTTTTGGTGTAACAAGCCAAGAACCATCAGAATCTATGTCATATCCAAATTGTTTAAATGGATACCATACTAAATGTGAGCATTGTGTACTTGTTAAATCTGACGAGTCCGGATTTTTGCTGTTTAAAAGTCCCACAACTAAACCATAGGGCAAATCGTACGTATGTTGAGTAGCAAAGTCAGCTATTTTATCCAGTGTTTCTTGTGATGTGTCTTTTAATTTAAGCATCATAAATGAAGGGTAAACTCTCCATTTGTTGATGTTTTGTATTTGAGTGTTTTCTCCTAATATAACTGCTTCTATTGTGGTTTCATTTTCTTTATTTGACACAATAGCTGCATGTCCGTGTCGCCACCCTAATGAATGAGTTGCTTTTGTTAATAAAACATATCCATTTTCATATGGTGCTAAATCAAATCCATATTCATATTTACCATCATCATTTACTAATGATTCTTGGCTTGTTATAATTCCTATTTTTTCACATAATACATTTTTATCATCAAAGAAATTTTCTTGAAATTCAATTATATCTTTTATTCCATTTTCTTCATTTTTTAACAATTCATCTATGGCCGGTTTTCCAAGTCCAGTTTGATAAAGTAAAGTTTTATAATCATCCTCTGTTAAATTATCCTTTAAGAGAACTTGTTTTATATCAACTTTATCATAATCAGGTTTTACAAAACCTTGAGGTTCAATTATTTCTTCTAATGCAAAAATTATTATAATTATTATAAATATGAATATTGCAATATATTTTAATTTTTTATTTTTTATAATTTGAAATTTTTTATTGTGTATCAACATATCACCTGCTAAAAATTATTTGTAATAATATTATATATCAATTCATTAACAATACCAACAGGAAATTTTTTTTCTTAATTAAAGTTCAAGCTATTAATATTATAATTTTTATGTTAAAATAAATAAAAATTAGATGATTTCATATAGGAGGAATTTATGAACAGATACAGAAAATCACAAAAATTTGTAAGAGTAATGTGTTTAATTTTAGCAGGTGGCATGATTGCTTCAGCATTTTTGAGTTTTGCAATGTTTTTCTAAGAGGTGATAAATGGAAAATATAGTTGATAGAATTAATAAAGAAGAACTTCAATATTCCGAAGAGCAGCGACCTTTGTATCATAAAAATTGTGCAGAAATTCTACTTGAAGCAGCAAGTGAAAAATATGATTTGAATTTAGATGATAAATTTATAAAGGCAGTTTGCCCTTATGGTGGGGGATTGCAAACAGAAAATACTTGCGGAGCATTGCTTGGAGCATTAGCAGCTGTAGGAGTTATGTACGCAGAAAACAAGCCATCCTCAAATGATAAAATGAAAGAAAAAACCATAAAAATGGTTGAAGAATTCGAAAAAGAATTTGGTTCACTTAACTGTAAATGTATAAAGGAAAATCATAGAAGTGAAACAGAAGGTTGCAACCCTGTTAAAATAAGAGCTGCAAAAGTATTAGAAAAAGTAATAAATGAAAAATAAATTAATGAAATTGTTTCATAAGAATGTGGGTGTTAACATGGATTATTTTGAACATTTAAAAAATATAAATAATGTGGAATTAAATAAACAGCAAATGGAAGCAGCATTATTTGATGATGGGAACGCCCTTGTTTTATCTACTGCGGGTTCGGGCAAGACAACAGTTACAATTGCCAGAACGGGCAGACTTTTGTATGAGCAAAAAGTTAGAGGAAAAATTCTTACTATTACATTTTCTAAAATGGCTGCAGCAGATATGAAAAACAGATTTAGAAAATATTTTGGAGATCAATTTAAAGGTCAAACAGAATTTTCAACAATACATTCATTTGCATATAAGATAGTGAGAGATTTTTTTAGAAGAAAAGGTCTCTCTTTTGAAATACTTAGCAATAATTATAAAGTTTTAGAAGAAATACTTAAATCCCATTATTCGGGGTCATACTTTAATTATGTAAGCGAAGAAGAAATCGAAAATGCATCATCAACAATAGGCTTTGTAAAAAATATGATGATAAATCCAGAAGAATATAAGGATTATGGTATTGAAATAAAAGATTTTGATAAAATATATGAGAAATACAGTATATATAAGTCAGAGCATAAACTAATGGATTTTGATGATATGTTAAGTTTTGCCTATAAAATATTATGCAAATCAAATTACTATCAAGAAAAAATAAAAGGTACATATGATTATATTCAAATAGATGAAATGCAGGACACTTCTAAAATACAACATGAAATAATAAAACTTATTTCAAATAATAATTTGTTCATGGTAGGTGATGATGACCAGGCAATTTATTCTTTTAGGGGTAGTTATCCTGATTTTATGCTTGAATTCAAGAATATTTACAAGAACGGAAAAATATTTTACCTTGATAATAACTTTAGGTCGGATAAAAACATAGTTGATGGTGCTAAAAACTTTATAGAAAAAAATAAAAAGAGATATAAAAAATCCATATGTGCTAACAATCCTAAAGAAAAAGAAATTAATATTAAAAAAGTAAATTCAAGGGCAGAACAATCAAAACTTATAACTGATGAACTTAAAAATTTAGATGGAGATGTTACGGTGGGTATTCTTTATCGCTACAACATGTCTGCGATGATTCTTGCAAATAATTTTTATGAAAATAATTTGAATTTTTATATTAAAGAAGATAAAACTAAATTTTTCAGCTCCTTTGTTTTACATGATATTCTTGCTTTTTTAAATTTAGCATTAGATCCAACTAACAGAGAAGCATTTTCTAAAATATATTATAAAAGTTATACTTATTTTTCTAAAAATATGTGCAAGGCTGTTTTGGAAAGTCCACAAACTAATATGACTGTGTTTGAAATTTTAGATAACATATCAGGATTTGAATATTATGTTTATGATAGGATTAGACAATTTAAGTTGGACATAAATTATTTAAATAAACTTAAACCAAATGTTGCCATAAGATTTATTAAAGTTGACCTTGAATATATGAATTATTTAGAAAGAATGCAGGATGATGGTAGAAACAATATGTCAAATTCATTACACATTCTTGAAATTCTTGAGGAAATAGGGTCATATTGCAACAATATTAAAGAATTTATGGAAAAAGTTCGTAGTCTTCAAACTGTTATAAAAGATGCATCTGAAAAGAAAAATTATAATATTACTTTAACAACAATTCATTCAGCTAAAGGTTTAGAATATGATTATGTTTATATGATTGATAATATGGACGGTGAATTTCCTTCTGACAGAAAAAATATGAAACAAGAAGAATATGAAAAAATGTTAGAAGAAGAACGACGTATTTTTTATGTTGGTATGACAAGAGCAAGAAAAGAGCTAAGTATAATCGTACCAGGGGTACCTTCTTTATTTGTAAATGAACTTATACAATGTAATACATCGGATAAAAAAACTATTGATGTGGATTTAGGAATAGGAAAGCAAGTTAAGCATAAAAAATATGGGAAAGGCGTTATAGTTGATATACAGGACAAAATTATTTATATTAAATTTAATAATGGTATTACAAGAAGTTTTGATATAAATATTACTTTTGAGAATAAGATAATTGAAGTGATTTGATTTAATAATAAGATCCTTCGCTGACGCTCAGGATGACGGAAATTATGCTTTCAGAAAATTTTATAGAGGGAAAATAATGAATGAAAAAGAAGTTTTAAAAGTAGCATTAATGCAGTGCAATAATTATGACTTAGAATTAATAATAAAAAAGATAAATGAAGGTATCGAAATTCTTGGTGGATGGGAAAAATATATAAAACCAAATTCAACAGTGTTACTTAAACCAAATATGATAAGTCCTAAAAAACCTGAAACAGCAATCACAACTCATCCTGTTTTTTTGCAAGCAATGATAAGAATATTGAAAAGTATGAACTGCACTGTTTGGATTGGAGATAGTTCTGGGGGATTGTTCGGAGGAACTTCACCTACAAAACAAAGTTTTATAGTTACTGGATATGCTGAAATAGCCGAAAAAGAAAATGCAGTAATAAAAAACTTCGACATGGAAGGTACAGTTAAGATTATACCTAACAGTGGGTTAACACCTGAAATGAATATTGCTAAACCAATGTTTGAAGCAGATTATGTAATAAATTTACCTAAATTAAAAACTCATGTTGCGGCACTTTATACAGGAGCAATGAAAAATTTATTTGGATGTATTCCTGGACTTAAAAAAGCAGAGTACCATAAAATTGGTTCAAAATCAGAAGATTTTGCAAATATAATAGTAGATATAAATGAAGCAGTTTATGTAACATTAAATATAATGGATGCAATAGTAGCAATGGATGGTGATGGACCAACTGGTGGAAATCCATATGAAATGCATAAAATTTTAATTAGCGATAATGCATTAGCACTTGATATGACTGCAACAAAAATGATAAATGTAGATTCTAAAGAAGTGCCAATATTAAAAGCAGCAATCAATAGAAAATTTGGACCTGAAAGTTTCAAAGATGTTTATGTAGATGGAGATTATGAGCATGTTCCAACTGTTGTTAATTTTAAACTTCCAAGAACTATGAATAGGTTATCAAACAGCAAGCTTGCTGCTAAAATTATGCCATATGCTGTAGATTTTACAAAATCAAGACCAAAAGTTAATTTAAAAAGCTGTAAGCAATGTAATATGTGCGTAAATAGCTGTCCGGTAGAAGCTATAAATATAGAAACAAAAGAAATAAGTTATGATAAATGCATAGAATGCATGTGTTGTCACGAACTTTGTTTGTATCATGCAGTGGAGTTGAAGAAACTAAATCCGTTAGCAGGAATGATTAAAAGAAAAAAATAAAATTTTAATTAAATAATAGTGTATTAATAAATTATATTTGAAAATATTTGCAGAATGTTATATAATAAATACAATTATTGGTAATTTTGGGAAAAATATTTTCGATATATTGCTTAGGGGATAATAAAATGAAACTCTATATTAATACATTTGGCGGATTTGATATTAAATTTGAAGATAATTCAATATTTAAAAAAAGTGATAGAACTTATAAATTATATAAATTGTTTCAATATTTTTTGACGTTTAGAAATAAAAAGTTATTACCTGAAACAATAACAGAGAATTTATGGTCTGACAGTGAATCAAGTGACCCTAAGAATATGCTACGTACTCAGATTTTTAGATTAAGGCAGATTATAAAATCATTGTTACCAAAAGATGAAGATTTGGACAGTTATTTAAACATTGTATTTGTAAATGGATGCTACAGCCTTGAAATAGGGGAATATGCTGTTGTAGACGTTGATGAATTTGAAAGTTTTATAAAAGAAGGGGACAAACTGTGTTTATACGATGAAGATTGTGCAGCTGTATCATATTTAAAAGCCTTAAAACTTTATAAAGGTTTATATTTATCTGATAATGCATATGAAGTGTGGCTGGTTCCAACGAGAAATTATTATCAACGTTTATATTTGAAAACATTATATAAACTCATTGAAATGCTTAATAAAAAAAATGAACATGAAAAAATTATTTTAATTTGTGAAGAAGCTTTGCAAATAGAGCCTTATGAAGAGCAAATACATATATACATTATGGAAGCCATGATTAAACTTGGACAATCTAAAGGAGCATTAAATCATTTCGAATATGCATCTTCAGTGATTCAAAAAGAATTGGGTGCAAAACCTTCAACTAAATTTATTAAAATTGAAAAGAAAATACAAAATTATTCATCTCAAAAATATGCATTAGATATTAAAGACATTGAAAATAATATGGAAGAGAATATTGATTTTGGTGCAATGTATTGTGAATTTGAATATTTTAAATTTCTTTTTAATATATCACTAAGAAAATCAATGAGAAATGATGAAAATGATTATTATTGTGTTATAACATTAAAAAATAGTGAAGTAATATCTGGAAACAGAGAAAATTTTGAAAAATGGAAAGATGTAATGAAAGATGTATTAATCAGTTCATTGCGTAAAGAAGATGTTTTTACATTTTGGAATGATAATCAAGCTTTGTTACTTTTACATAATGTTAAAGGTGATGGAATTAAAATTATAGAAAATAGAATTAGAAACAAACTTAATGATATAATAACAGCAAACTATTATATTATGGAATTTACATTTCGGCACATATCATCAAGTTTTGCTTCTATTAAATAACACAACTACTAAAAATATCAAAGAGGACGAAGGTCCTCTTTGTGTTTTTAATACAACAAAGATTTAGTAAACTTATAAGGCATTAATTTTGATTTCATGTAATTAAAAAGTAATTAATAAAAAATCAAAATGTAATTGGTATAAAATAGAATTGTAATTAGCTCGTAATATAATCAAATAAATAATAAATACGGGTACTGAGGTGGTGAAAAAATGGAATACTCATCAATTAATGATTTTTACATTAAATTAAGAGCTTTATACAATGAAAAAGGTGATTTTATTGATTATGAGATTTCATTTATAAGTGAAAATTTTTATAAAATTGGAAAATTAAATTATAAACTTAAAGCAGGAGAAAAATTTGCTGAATTTGTAACAGAAAATTCAGATAACTTTAGGCTAAAGGAAGTGTTTTTAAGGGCTATCCCCAAAATAAGCTGTAAGTTTGAAATCTTTGCTGATGAGTTAAATCTAAGGTACCTTGTAAGTATAATAAATGAAAATGAAAATATGATTATATTTTATAACGATATATCGGATATTAATAGTTTATCAGAAATAAGCTCGGCAGATGATACAAGATATAATGTTCTTAATTTCAACTATGCAGCAAGAATGATGTATTTCAAAGACAAACTTACCGGTTTATACAATAGAGAGTTTATCGAAGAAGAAATTGAAAGATTGGACACAAAAAGACAGCTTCCTATCAGCATAATTTCTGCAGATATAAACGGACTCAAGCTGATTAATGATGCATTCGGACACAGTGTTGGGGATAAGGTAATTAAAAAAGCTGCTGAAATAATGAAAAAACATTTCAGAAAAGAAGACATAATTAGCAGAGTCGGAGGAGACGAATTCTTGATTGTTCTTCCCAAAACACCTTTAAAAACGGCTGAAGAAATTGTTGACAGAATTAAAAGAAATAAAGAGAATAAAATTTTAGATTTTATAGAAGTTAGCATAAGCTTTGGAGTTGCTGCTAAACAAAACGAGGAAGAAGATATAATCAATATAGAAAGAAAAGCAGAGCAGAATATGTACTTTAAAAAGCTAATGGAAAGCAAGGAATCAAAGCTTGCAATAATCAATAATATTTTAATAAAGTTAGAAGATATTACATGCGAAACAAAATCACATTATCAAAGGCTTAAAGAATTAAACTTGATGATGGCTGAAGAGATGTGTTTGTCCGATTTTGAAAAAAATGAACTGAATCTTTTGTGTGAATTCCATGATATTGGAAAAGCAGCAATACCAAAAGAAATACTTCAAAAGAAAGACAAGCTTAACCAAGAAGAGTGGGAAGATGTTAAAAGACACAGCGAAATAGGCTATAACATAGTCAAGGAATTCAGAGATACATTAAATATTGACGAACTGATTTTGGTACATCATGAAAGATGGGACGGCAAAGGGTACCCGGGATTATTAAAGGATGAGAGTATACCTGTTGTTGTAAGAATTTTTGCAATTGCTGATGCATATGATTCAATGGTAAATGAAAAACCTTATAAAAGCAGGATGTCTAAGGCTCAGGCATTAATAGAAATCCAGGATAAAGCAGGAAGTCAGTTTGATCCCAACATAGCTAAATTGTTTGTTGCTTTAATGGAAAGAGAAAAACAAATTGGATGATAAAATAAATATAATATATTGAAAAGCGATACATATAAATAAATATTATAGTTTTAATAACATTGTAAATGTTTATGTAATTTTGAATTGGGTATATATGAGATATGATTATTATTTAATTTAATTTAAATTAAATATCAATATTAACAGTAAATAATTAATGATTGATACAATAATTAAAAGAAATATAATAGGCAAACTTGTTGAAAAACAAGGACGCAAAGCTCGAGGTCTAAAGTATGCATGACATACCATGATGGTTCAGCTGCAAAAATACAAAATATTTTTGCAGCTTTTTTTATAGCCCTAACCACATTTTTAAGAGGGTTTTTTTGAAAAATGGCGGTAGGTCTTATGCAGCGTAATCCCAATTTGTGCGACCGACAGGGAGCAGAGAAATTGGTGATGTAGCCTGCACTTAACAGTGAGTTCAGCAATCATTGAAATTTAAAGTCCAATGATTGCTGAACTTAGCCGGCGACGTAGGCAAATTCAATATAAGACGTGGTCGGTCTAAAAGCAATTAACTATGATTGAACAAAGAAAGGAGGTGGAGAATAAAATTATGATTGTTAAAAGCATTAGAACAAAAAGTAAAACAAAGAGTAATAATATTCTTTCCGAGGGAGGAGGTGAAAAAATGAAGGAAAATAAAACAAAAATGCTGAGAAAAGTCTTATGTTTCGTAATGGCGTTGATGATGATTATGCCGGGTATGCCGAATAATCAGGCTCTTGCATATGATCAGAATGATATCAAGTTAACAAAGACTGCTACGGCAGTACCTGGACAAGTAAATACTTATGAATTACAGTTGTCTGTATTGGGTAAAGACCTTGTCACACCCAAAAAAGCTGATATAGTGCTTGTGCTTGATAATTCAAACAGTATGCATAATACGAGTTATAATAGCAAAACATTAGCTAAAATTACAAGAGATGCAGCAAATTCTTTTATTGATCAAGTGCTGACAACACAAAATAATTCAACAGGTAATGTCAGGGTTTCAGTTGTTAGTTATGGTACGTATGCGAATATATATCAATTTAATAACAGTAGTTGGTCATATTGGAGCAGTGGCTTAACTGTAACCGGTGCTAATGTTTATACCACAAACAATGCAAATGCAAAAGCTGCCGTAACTGGTGCTACAACACAATTCAGCAACAATGGTTTCGGAGGAACAAATACCGAAGGCGGTTTCCTGATGGCACAAAAAGCTGCAGCTACTGGAGTTAAAAGAGCTGATGCGGATAGTATAGTTGTATTTATGACCGATGGTATGCCCACATACAGATATAATATTTCTGGAAATGCAGACAATGACAATGATGGAAGTCAGACTTCCGATAGGGAATTAAATCAAGCTATTGAGGCAGCACAAACTTTAGATGTTAACAGCACAATTTATACAGTTGGATTATTAAGTGCATTTACAGGCATAAGCAACGAAGCTAAGCTGGCGTCAAACTTATTAAGCACAACACCTAAAACATATAAATTCGATGCCAATAACGTCAAGGAAGATGTCAATGACCTTAATGAATGGGCAGCTACTACCAATTATACTAAAGCATATTACCCGATTTTTTCAGGCGATAATGCATCTGCAAAGATGCAGGAAATATACGGTACTTTAGCTGATACTGTCAATGCATTGGCAAACGGATATGTAGTAGATGTTATTCCTTGGTATTTTAAACTTACAGAAGATTCTATCAGTCAGCTTAGAGCGAATAATGTTGAAATCCTGGAAAATGGCAAAGATACTCCAAACATAAAAGAGGATGATACAACAACTCTGACGTTTTATAATGTAACGGCTAGTGGAACTGTTTACAATTTAACTAAATATATAGTTAAAGCCGTAGATGGTGTTTATGGAACTGCGTATACAAACAAAGATAGTAATAACGATTCTGCAATATACCATTATACATTAAACACATCAGGAGCTGGATCCGGAACAAAGGAATTTCCACAGCCGGTAGTAGCAATTAACCCGACAGCAGCTAATGACCCATCAGCATCAGTTGATGAATATACTGCATACATGGGAACGCCTCTGAATGTAAGTTCGGAAAATGGTATATTAAAAAATGATAGAACCACTTTGCTGAGTGAAGACGGTTATACAATATCATCATTAAAAGTTCTTCCTGCCTATGTAGGAGTTAATATACCAACAGCTCATGGCAATGTAGTAATCAGTGAAGATGGATCATTTAGATATACGCCTGCAGAAGGTTATTCCGGTCAAGATACATTTAATTACAAAAACTATGTGAATATAAATAAGGCTGGCGGTGCTCTAAATGATGATTATGAGTCAAATTTAGCAACTGTAATCATTAATGTTGTAGCCCCTGTTGTAATTACTGTTACAGCCCAGAATGCAACAAAAACATATGATGGTACTGCATTGACTAATCCAAATTACACTGTAACAGGTGCATTTAGTACCGGAGATTACATTCAAGCTGGAAGTATAACTGTTTCCGGAACAATCACAAATGTTGGAAGTGTACCTAATGTACCAAGCGGCGGAGTAATTAAGGATTCATTAGGTAATGTTATAACCGGTAAATACAAGATTGTGTATGTTAATGGAACGTTGGCAATAACAAAAGCAAGTTTGGCGGTTTCGGTAACAGGAAACAGTGATACAAAAGTATATACTGGTTCAGAACAAACTGTAACAGGTTATGAAGAACCAGTAGGATTGCTTGCAGGTCATACGTTAAGTGGAGTAACAGCAAGTGGAAGCGGAACAAATGTAGGCGAGTATGAAGTAGTATTTACAGGAACACCAGTAATAATGGATGGAGATGTAGATG
>DIVM01000353.1 GCA_002435835.1 Firmicutes bacterium UBA6132 | reverse complement strand
TAGAAGGTCGAATGAAAGAGCCTGCGTATGTTGCTAATACTGTATCAAAATATCGCATGGCCCTAGATAATAAAATAACCGAAGAAGATAAGGAAAATCTGAACAAAACATTCAACAGAACATTTACTAAAGGATATTTGTTTCGCGAAGATAAGAAGGATATTACAAACATCTTAAGACCTAATAACTATGGTTATGAAGTTGGAAGAATTAGCAAGATTGTTAAAGACATGTATGAAATAACACTTACACGTACTTTAAATCAAAATGATATTATCAGAATAAGTCATAATAATGAAGATGTTAATTTAACTGTTGTAAAACTGTACGATAAAGATGGCAATTTAATCAACAAAGCAGATGATATTTGCTATATTAAAATCAAAGAAAAGTTGTCTAAGGGTGATTTAGTATATATAACGAAGGATTATCTATATTACAAAGAATTAGAATCATCACTGGAAAAAGAATTTAAACGGTTTAACCTAGATATTAGAGTGTATGCATTTCCAGATTCAAAGCTTATCATAGATGCAGAGGGCTTAGGCTTTAATTATTTATATGAAAGCCAGGAAATACTAGGCGAAGCAATTAATAATCCAACAACAAAAGAGCAGGTAATAAAGCAATTTTCAAGATTAAATGATACTATATTCGAACTTAGACATGTAGATTTTGAAGAAAGCAATGCATTTATTCCAGCTAAGCTGTTAAATACAGCAAGAAGAGATATTGTACAGGGTTTATATGACTTAAAGCTTAACAGCCATAAGAAAAGAACCAAAACATTGATAGCAAAAGAAAAAATAAGCTTTGCCCCTGAAAAACCATACCTTACGGCCTCTGTAACGACTAAGGAACAGTATGATGCTTGCGTGAGCTGTGGAATTAGGGAAATCTATTTTGAAAACATTATTAGACGAAACCAGAATTATTATAAGGAAAAAGAAGGGCAGCTACTAATCGGAGGATATGGCGGAATTTATCACTACAGTAAAACTAATCCTTTTGTTACGGACTATTCTCTAAATGTTGTTAATTCTGTTAGTTGCTATGAATTATATAGATTAGGTGCGAAACGAGTAACTTTATCTTATGAATTGAATAAGAAACAAATTGAAGATTTAATTAATGCATATTATGAAGAAAATGACAGCCATCCTGCACTAGAAATGATTATATATGGTAAGGCTCCTTTGATGTTTACAAAGTATTGCCCGATGAAAAAAATGAATCAATGCGGTATTTGCAAAGCAAAGAGCTATGAGTTAAAAGATGAGAACGGAACGTTCCCTATCATTTCTCATGATGATTGTACAACGACTATCCTTAATGGGAAGACGCTTAATCTTTTAGATGAGCTGCAAAGCATAAAAGGAATCGAGGCATTCAGATTAAACTTCACAGTTGAATCAAAAGATCAGGTTGTGGAAACCATTAATAAGGCTTTAAACAAATTAAATGGCAGAGTGGATAAAGCTGTCTTTAATCAGGAAACAGATACAAGAGGACATTTTAATAAAGAGATTTTGTAGGGAAATACCAGTTCAAATCTGGGTGTCGACTTTTGTAAATGTCAATCCCAAAATGTACAATTTTTAGAAATCTCAAAATGTACAAATATTAGAATTAATTATTGTTGCTTTTTTTGTTTTCTAATACATCCAATTTATCTTTTAAGCGGTAAGATGGGCCTGTAATTTTTACAATACTCGAATGATGAATTAATCTATCTAAAATAGCATTAGCTAATGTTACATCAGAAAATATTTATATATTTACTTACGTTTTGCCAACAATCAGTTAGTTACAAAATATATAGCTTGAATATTTTAAATTACACAAAGATATTTAGTTTCCATAAGGTGTTAAATTTAAAATGATTTATAGATACAGCAAAATATACTTAAGAAACGTAAGAATATTCTGTTTCATAAAACAACGCATGTGTAAACAGTACTTCTAATAACCAGTAATTACAATGCTTTCAGAGCTTAAGGTTAGTGCTTTGGACAAATCTGTGGCAAAAATTATTTTTTAACATTTATAATTGGCTATTTTTTAATAATTTAAGGCAAATTTGTTAACAAATTTGCCTGTTTGTTATTTTGCCAGATATCGGATGGTTTATCTGTGAGTTACATTATTTGAAATACTCGTAACTTTTGCGTATCATCAAGTTCCACTCTACTTTTAAGCGAGTAACTTTACCTCCCCAAGTAATAGGATGTAATATGTAATTAACACTTCCTTGTAATTTCAAGGTTTTTACACCAAAATACCTTTATCAAATAACTAAATTTTAGTTTCTTTTACAATAAAAAATGTCGTGATATTGCTCAGGTCCTGAAACACTCCATATAAAACCAAGTCACTTGCTACAAGGCCGGTTTCTTCAAAAACATCTTTTTAAAATAATATGATGAATATTCCGTCCCATCATGACCAATCAACTTGTTTTCAGTAGGTAAAAAGTCTAATTCCTTTAGAGCCTTTATTCTTTCGCTTGCAATAGGAAGTGCCTTTGTTGCTATCATATCACATTCAAATAATTGATAAGTTTTATCAATAATTA
>DIVM01000092.1 GCA_002435835.1 Firmicutes bacterium UBA6132 | reverse complement strand
AATTAATTACCTCCTACTCGATTTCCCCTCTACTTTAAGGAGGATGCTCAGGCGAAGATGGAAATAAATTGCCTAAGTGTGGAAGAAAATTGCCATAAAAAACTTGTATTTATAAATAACCATTTTTAAAGTTTAGGAAAACGTTGGATTATCAGTGTATAAAGTTGCAAAAAAAATGTAATAAAATGGCATACTTATTGCATTAACATCTTTAACAAAAGTAACATGGTAAATATGAGATGCCATGCCCTTAGATATTAAAGGAATACATTAAGTAGGAGGATTTACATGAAAGAGAATAAAACTAAAACAGTAAGAAAACCTTTTTTATGGGAGGCTATGCTCTCCTTCGGATTTTTAATTTTAGTAATGGGAGTTGGTATTGCAAAATATGAAGCCAACCCACATATTCCTATGTTAATAGGAACATTATTTGCAGTTTTAATAGCTTTTAGACTTGGATTTAAATGGGATGAAATTGAAAAATCAATGTTCGACGGTATTTATCAAGCATTACAGGCAGTAATTATATTAGCAATAATAGGTGTTTTAATAGGTGTATGGTTATTATCAGGTGTAGTTCCTATCATGATTTATTATGGATTAGCAATATTAAAACCAAGTATTTTCTTAGTTGCAACTCTTATTATGTGTTCTATTACATCTTTGGCAACAGGTACAAGTTGGGGAACAGCTGGAACTATAGGAATTGCTTTAATGGGAATTTCTCAAGGGTTAGGAATACCTGCACCCGTTGCAGCAGGTGCAATTATTTCAGGAGCATATTTCGGAGATAAAATGTCACCACTATCAGATACAACAAACTTAGCACCTGCAGTGTCAGGTACTGATGTGTTTACACACGTTAAAGCAATGCTTCCAACAACTATAACAGCATATGTAATAGCCCTTGTAGTATATTTAGTAATGGGTTTTAAATATGCTAGTGCTAATTCAGATTTATCTGCAATAATTACTATAAGAGAAGGTATTGCAGCAAACTTTACAGTTTCCCCATTATTATTATTACCTCCATTAGCAGTTATATTAGCAATGGCTTTTAAAATGCCAGCTATACCAGGTATTGCAATTGGTATTATAATTGGTGCATTAGAAGGAGCTATAATTCAAGGAGCGGACCTTGGACAATTACTAACAGCTGCATATGATGGATATACTTCAGAATCAGGCATTCAAGTTATTGATGAACTTTTAAGTGCTGGTGGTCTTAGCAATATGATGTATTCAATATCACTTACTATAATTGCTATGATGTTTGGTGGTATAATGGAAAAAACAAAACAATTAGAAGTAATTGTTGATACAATATTAAGAAGTGTAAAAACAAATGGCGGATTAATAGCAACAACAGTTTTAACTTGTATAACATGCAATGCTACAATGCCGGAACAATATATTTCTATAGTATTACCTGGAAGAATGTATCACAATGCATATAAGCAAAGAGGATTACATCCAAAACAACTTTCAAGTACATTAGAAGGAGCAGGTACTGTAACATCATCATTAATTCCTTGGAATACATGTGGTGCTTTCTTGTTTGGAGTATTAGGAGTATCAACATGGGAATATGCAAGATATGCAGTGTTTAACTATTCAATGCCAATAATTACTGTATTGTTTGGTTTCTTAGGATTATTTATATACAAACTTAAAGATGATCCAAATACTGTAATTGGCGGAGTTGAAGAAGTTGCAGTTGATAAAGAATAATAAATAAAGTAAAAATGCTCTTTCTTAAATAGAAAGAGCATTTTATTTTTTTAAATATATTTTTCGAAATATTTTTCAAAAAGTGCATTTGAAATTAATTTAACTTCATGTTCAAATAATACATATTGTTCTATAAATTCCTTGCATTCATTAGTTATAGTAGAACCTCCACCACCGGATCCTCCTATTTTTCTATCCAGTAATTTAAAGTTTAGTGCTTCTTCTGCGCATTTTATCATTTTATATGCTTTAGAGTAAGACATGTTCATACTTTTAGCTGCAGCATTTAATGATTCGTGCTGTTTAGTTAATTTTAATAAAGTTAAAACGCCAGGACCGAAAAAAATACTTTCTTTAGCTAAACGTATTTGTAATGCCATGTGTAATGGTTCCATAAAAAACTCCTTCAACTTATTATATATATTTTATCAAAAATATGAGAAAAAACAAGATTAAAGAGTATAATAAGTGGTATAATTTATTAAAAAACGTAAAAATAAAGGAAAATTATGAATCCATATATACCAAATAAAAATCCAAGATTTGCTATTATAGATTATAGAGCAAGCATAGAAACACTAAATTATTTAAAAAAATTAAAGATTGAACCTATAAAAACGGCTAAATGCCTTGATTTACAAGAACCTGTTGATGGACATCCTGATATGGTCATGCACATGATAGATGAAAAAACTTTTGTTGTTGCTCCAAATGTTTTTGAATATTATCATGATGTTTTCAAAGATAAGGGAATAAAAGTTATTAAAGGTGGAAAAACTCTAAGCAGAAACTATCCTGAAGATATAGCATATAATGTAGCAAGAATAGGGAGATATGCTGTGCATAATACAAAGCATACAGACCAGGTTTTAAGGTATTATTTGGAAGAGGCAGGCTTAGAATTTATTCATGTGAATCAAGGATATACAAAATGCTCTCTTTGTGCAGTTACAGAAAGTAAAGCTGTTACATCGGATGTTATTTTGCATGAAAAACTCAAATCATATAATATAGACTGTATGTATATAAATCCTCAAATTGTACTTCTTGAAGGTTTTGAATATGGATTTATAGGTGGCTGTACAGGATTGATAAATAATAATGTTTTTTTAGCAACTGGTAAAATTAAAGATGAGGAAATTTTGAAAACATTACAAATATTCATACAGCGTGCAGGTTATATTTATGAAGAAGCTTCAAGTCAACAAATAATAGATTTGGGATCTATAATACCGATATTGTAACCTCCCTGCGAGAGGAGTGACTAAGTGGAGCTTTTATCATTAGAATTAAACATTAATGAAAACAAGGAAATAATTAATAATATTAAAATTATCACCAATTTAGATGAAAGTGATATCGATATAGAGATTTCATCAATGAGTGACAACAACTTAAGTATTCTTTATTCTACAACTGATAAATTAAATAAAAAAAAGTATTTAGAAAAGATAATTGGAAAAATAACTAAATTAATTACTGAATTCATAAAATTTGAAAGTAAAAAATATTTTGAAGAAAATTATTTTTACTTTGATGAAGGGGAATTTGGGCAGTTACAAGAATCTATTGAAGATGAAATTGAAAATGATATTAAAATTCAGCTAGTAGTTAAAAACAAGTTGAAAGAAATATTGGAAAATTCTAAAACTATTAATTTAAATGGATTTATAAAATTCAGGCTTAAATTTATAAGTCTTTATGTTTCGCAAATTGTTGAAAAAAGTATAGACTCATTTTTAATGAAGCAAGAGTATCTTGATTTTTTAAACATTATAAATTATATATCTGAATCAGAATCTAAAGAAAATGATTTAGTTAATATAATGTATAATAAGGATAAACTTCAGTTATATGACAGCAAAATGAAAAAGCTCAATTATATTTCTAATGTAGAAATTTCTCAAGAATTAGATGGAAAAGTTTTAATTTATGATGAATTTATTGTAAATGTGCTACTTAATATCTCTCCTAAAAAAATTATACTTCATTTAACTAAAGTAAAAGGAGTAAATATGGAAGCAAAAAATACAATTGATTTAATAAAAAGGATTTTTGAAGGTAAAGTTGAAATTTGCAATGGATGCAAATTTTGCGAATTAGAATGATAAAGGGCATCATTTAATTGATGCCCTGAAATTAAAGAGTTTTAAGAAAACTACAAGGTTCATATTGTAAAATTATTACAGCGTAAAAAACTAAGCATTATATAAAAGGGGTGGGGATACATATGTCATTTTTAATTTTAGCGACATTAGTAATTTTAACAATTTCTTCTACAATTCACTTTGTGAATTTAAAGGAAAAAACAACAGAATAATAAGATTGGCTCACAAATATGTGGGCTTTTTCTTTATGACCTAACCCCATTTTTCAGAGTGTTTTTTCTGAAAAATGGTAGGTAGGTCAAACGCAACGAATTCCCAATTTATGCGAACGAAAGTGAGTAATAAATTGGTGAATTAGACTGCGCTATTAAACATGAAAAAAATAATTGTAATATAATTATTTTAAGGAGGTACTCTTATAAAAACAAAATCAATATTTAGATGTACAAATTGTGGTTATGAATCGGTTAAATGGATGGGTAAATGTCCTAACTGCAATGAATGGAATAGTTTAGAAGAAAATATAGTGGATTCAAAAAAAAATTCTAACAAATCTAAGTCTCTTTCATCAAGAAAATCAATAAAAAAATTATCTGAGGTAACTTCAAGTAATTCAGATAGAATTATAACTGATATAAATGAATTTAATCGGGTTATGGGCGGAGGCATAGTTAAAGATTCAATAACTATTATAACTGCAAAACCAGGTGCTGGAAAATCAACATTACTATTACAAGTGGCAGATGATGTTTCTACAAAAGGCTTTAAAGTAATTTATGCAACTGGAGAAGAAAGTGATAGCCAAATAAAAAATAGGGCTGACAGAATATTAAAAAAAATTAATGATAATATTTGGATTGTTTCTGACACAAATTTAAATAATGTAGTAGATTCTATAAATGAAATTGATCCTGATTTAATAATAGTTGACAGTATACAAACTTTTACACTGGATGAATATTTGCCATCGAGGGCTGGGTCTCCAACTCAAACAATGGAATGCGCTAATGAATTATTAAGAATAGCCAAAAGTTCAGATAGACCAAGAGCAGTTATTTTAGTTGGGCAAATGAATAAAAATGAAGAAATAGCAGGACTTCGTTCTTTAGAACATCTTGTTGACACTGTTCTTATAATAGAAGGTGAAAGTGAAGAAGAATTAAGATCTTTACAAAGCTCTAAAAATAGGTTTGGTGGAACAGGTGAAATTGGATTTTTTGGTATGACGGAAACTGGAATGGTATCAATTGATAATCCATCTGAATTTTTTATGACTAAAAGAGAAGAAGGAGAAGTGGTTTCAGGAAGTGCTTTAACAGTTGTTAGAGAAGGTTCCCGCCCTATAATAGTGGAAGTTGAAAGTTTAGTTTCAAATTCTTTTATGCCCTATCCTTCAAGAATCGGGGAAAATTTAGGTAAGGACCAATTAAATACTTTAATTTCAATTTTAGAACAAAGAGGCGGATTTAATTTATTTAATAAAAATGTTGTTATAAAAATTACTGGTGGACTACGAATTAAAGAACAATCAATAAATTTATCTGTTATAATGAGCATAGTTTCATCGTTTTATAATAAAGGAATTCCAAATGATGTAGTGTTTATTGCCGATGTAGGTTTAACAGGTGAACTTAAAAAAGTTCCATCCCTTGAAACAAGAATAAGAGAACTTGATAGAATGGGTTTTAAAAAAGTATATGTTTGTAGAAATGCTTTTAGCAGACCTGCAAAATTCGAAAATATTAAAGTTGTTGAGTTTAAAGAATTAAGGGAAGTTATAAATCATGTTTTTGGTAATTTAATAAATAAAGAGGAAAATATTTAAAATAAGAAGTTTTATTTAATAAACTTCTTATTTTTTTCTTAATATTAAAAAAACTGGAAAAAACTGCTTGACATAATTGTATACAATTATTATAATTAGTATACAAGAAATAATTTAGATACACAATTTCTAAAAAATGTATTTTATGATAGTGTTTAAAACTATATAGATGAAGGGATGGGAAAATATGGCCTTAATAACAGGCGAACAGTATATTGAAAGTATTAGAAATATAAAAATGCAAATTTATATGTTTGATGAGAAAGTGGAAAAGGTTTTAGAAAATCTTATACTTAGATCTTCTTTAAATTCTGGGAGAGCAGCTTATGATTTAGCGCAAGTGCATGAATATGAAGATTTAATGACTGTAAAATCTTCAATTACTGGAGAAAAAATAAATAGATTTACGCATATTCACCAAGATTCAGAGGACCTTGTAAAAAAGGTTAAAATGAAAAGATTGCTCGTACAATAAACTTTATCATGTTTCCAAATATCCTTGGTATGGATGGCTTTAATGCAGTTTATAGGACAACATTTGAAATAGATAAATCACATGTGACAAATTACTTTGATAATTTTGTTAAATATTTAAAATACATATAAGAAAACGATTTAAAGATTGATGGAACAATGACAGACCCTAAGGGTGACAGATCATTGTCGACAAGTAAACAAGATCTTGATTTGTATTTGCGTGTTAAAAGAAGAGATATGTTGTAGTTGTAAGAGGTGCTAAAGTGCATCAACAATTGGATTACCACAAGCACAAAGAATTATGATAGCAAGACTATTTATAGTAAAGGAATGAGTAGGAGTGAGAAAAATGTAATAATTACTGTGCAAACGATAGGCAAATTAATGCAGTACACTGCTTTTTAGGAGATGATAATATATATAAATATGTTACAAAAGTGTTTTAGTTGTGATTATATAGAAGGTAAGTTTATATTAGTGCAAATAAAAAGGAGAAAATTCAAATGGCAGTAGTAAATAAGAAAAATAATGATAAGAATATTTTAAAATGGTTAGATGAAAATTTAGAAGAAAAAGTCATGGGTATAGCTCTTTGGGGAATCGTAATTGTAATGTTCATGCAGGTTATAATGAGATATGTATTTAAAGCTTCATTATCATGGTCAGAAGAATTATCACGTTACCTGTTTGTGTGGATGGTATTTATTGGAATGGGTTATGGAGTAAAGAAAAGTTCGCACATGCGTATAGATATGCTTGAGCATTTCGTTCCGAGATTGAAAAAGCCTTTAGAAATTTTAGCAAATTTAAGCTTATTAGTTTTTGCAGGTTTAATGATCCAACCAGGTATCAGTGTTCTTAAAGCTATTAAAGCATCTGGACAAACTAGTCCAGCAGCTGGTGTTCCGATGTATTTTGTATATGTTGGATTGTTTATAGGATTTTTACTTGTAGTAATAAGAGTAATACAGAATTTTGTTTTAATGTTTACTAAGAAAGGAGCAAAATAATGATAGGTAGCGTATTTATAGTATTCTTTGGAACTTTAGCATTTGGTATACCTATAGCGGTAGCATTGGGATTTACTGCTTTGTCAGCATTTATTATGAATCCTACTTTGCCTGCTAATATGCCATATATTTTTCGTACCATGGTAACGGCACTGGACTCATATTCACTTTTAGCTATTCCGTTGTTTATATTATCAGGAAACATAATGGCTCAAGGCGGTATATCAAAAAAACTGTTCAATTTCTTCGCTTATTTCATAGGGGATAAAACAGCTGGAATGCCGATAGCAACAATTATTACTTGCCTTTTTTATGGCGCAATATCTGGTTCAGGCCCTGCAACTGTTGCGGCGGTTGGTGCCATGACTATACCAATACTATTGGAACTTGGTTATGACAAGAAATTCTGTGTTTCAATGGTAGCCGTTGCGGGAGGATTGGGTGTTATTATTCCTCCAAGCATACCGTTTATAATTTATGGACAATCTACAGGTGCCTCTGTTGGTAATTTATTCTTAGCTGGTGTTTTGCCGGGATTCTTAATAGCAGGCTGTATGATAGTTTACGCATACTTCTTTTGCAAGATTAAAGGCGAAGATAAAGAAAAGCTTAAAGCAAATGTTGTTGCATTAAGATCTAAAGGATTCATGGGTATGTTTAAAGACAGTTTCTGGGCATTGTTGACACCGGTTATAATATTGGGTGGTATTTACAGCGGTATTGTTACACCAACAGAAGCTGCTAACATTTCAGTTGTGTATGCAATAATAGTTAGTGTATTTATTTACAAGAGCACTAAATTCAAAGATTTATCTGGTATAATGAGAGATACAGTGGCTACAGGTGCTCCAATTCTATTAGTTGTTTCTATTGCTACAGTATTTGGTAAAGTGCTTACATTGATGCAGGCACCAGTATTAATATCAGCAGCTATCACAAGCACATTTACTACAAAAGTATCAGTTTTATTAATCATAAATTTAATCTTGCTGTTTGTTGGTATGGTTATGGATACGACACCTGCTATTTTAATATTAGCTCCTATATTTATGCCGATTATATCTGCTATAGGCGTTGATCCTATACATTTCGGCGTTATCATGGTAGTTAACCTTGCGATCGGATTTGTAACTCCTCCAGTAGGTATAAACCTGTTTGTGGCAAGTTCAATATCTGGTGAACCAGTTATGGACATAGCAAAACATGCAATGCCGTTTATTATTTCATTCTTTATAGCTTTAATGATTATTACATTTGTACCAGCAATAAGTTTGGCTTTGATTGGTTAGTATTTAGGCATTAAATGTAAAAAATATTATTCAAACAATATAAATTAGTATAAATACAAAATATTAAAAATATGCGAAATCAAAAAACCAAAACAAATTAAACTATTATCGCCAAATATAAGGTGTTAATAATAAAAAAGAAGATATTAGGAGGATTTATCGTGAAAAACAAAAAAGTTCTATCTCTATTGTTAGGTGTAGCATTGGTAACAAGCCTTGTAGGATGTTCAAGCAAAGAAGGCACAGGTACAACAGGTACAAGCGGTGCAGCAACAAATTCTTCAGCAGAACCATTAACAATTACTTTCGCACACTCAAGTGCAGAAGCAACATCAACAAATCAAGCTGCTTTAAAATTTAAAGAGTATGTTGAAGCAAACAGCAACGGCCAATTATTAGTAAATGTATATCCAAATGCACAACTTGGTGGAGATCGTGAATTAGTTGAAAATACACAAAACGGTACAGTAACTGCTATGATTTCATCACCAGCACCTCAGGTTAGCTTTGTGCCAGCCGCAACTATATTTGATACACCGTTTGTATTTAGCGATTTAAAACAAGGACGAGCGGTATTACAAGATGCAGATTTTACTAAAGCAATCGGTGCAGAATATCAAAAAGCTGGATTCCACTACCTTGGAGCATCAGGTCAAGGGTTTAGAACATTGACATCGAACAAGAAAGTTACTACTATGGCAGATTTAAAAGGTCTTACAATCAGAACAATGGAAAATAAATATCACTTAAAAGCTTGGCAATTGTTAGGCGCAAACCCAACTCCATTGGCATTTAACGAATTGTATACAGCTTTACAACAAGGTACAGTTGATGCACAAGAAAACCCTGTAGAATTAGTTGTTTCACAAAAATTCTATGAGCAACAAAAATATATAATGAATACAAATCACATTCTTCAAACTAACACAGTTATCATGAATGAAGCTTTTTATGATGGCTTGTCAGATGAATTAAAAGCTGTTGTAGATGAGGCTGGAAAACAAGCTGTTGATACTGCTAATAAAGTTAACGATGAAAAATTTGAAGCTAATAAGAAAGTTATTACAGATTTCGGCGATGAGTTTGTAGAAATTTCTTCAGAAGAAATAGCTAAATTTGCTGAAGCAGCTAAACCAGTTTACGAAGATATAAAAGCTGGAACTACTCCGGCAGTATATGATTCATATTTTGCAGCAATAGAAAAAAACAAATAATAATTCGAAAATAAAAAAATATTAGTTAATAAAATTGGAAGTCACAATGTGACTTCCTAATATTAAATATAATTAAAATTTTCAAATTTAAGGAAGAAGGTTTATTGTAATGGATGCAATCAGAAGTATGCTTGATGATATAGAAATTCCTAAGTTTGTTCGTATTCATCAGCAATTTGATTCAACAAAAATTGAAAACATTGAAGAAGAAATAAATACTAAGTTCCAACAAGAAAAAATTAAAAATATCATTAAAGAAGGCCAAACAATTGGTATTACCGTAGGAAGCAGAGGTCTTGATAATCTTAGGGATATAGTTAAATATGTATGTGACAATATTAAAGCTAAAGGCGCTACTCCGGTGATCTTACCGAGCATGGGAAGTCACGGAAATGCAGCTGCAGAAGGTCAGGCACATTTTGTTCGTGGGTTAGGAGTCACAGAAGAATATGTAGGCGCAGAAATAAGATCTGGCATGGAAGTAATACAACTTGGAACTACTGATTTAGGAATACCTGTTTATTATGACAAAATTGCCAGCGAACTTGACGGCGTAATAGTAATGGGAAGAGTAAAAGCTCATACTGACATTGAGTGTGATATTGAAAGTGGTTTGCATAAAATGATAGCAGTTGGTTTAGGAAATCATATAGGAGCACAAGCTGTGCATGCTAGGGGTCTAGACAAAGCTGGTCCTAGAGTAAAATCAATCGCAAGATACGCTTTAAAACATTCAAACATAATATTTGGAATTGCATTATTAGAAAATGCTTACGATGAAACAAGTCAAATAGAATTTATACCAACTGATGAAATAGCAGATGCTGAAGCAGATTTGCTTACAAAATCAAAACAAAACCTTCCAAGATTTTTATTCAATGACATAGACGTATTAATTGTTGATGAGTTCGGCAAAAACATAAGCGGTGACGGTATGGACCCGAATGTAATTGGAAGAGGCGTAATTGGAATTAAAAATAAAGATATCAGAATAAACAAAATTGTTTCATTAGACACTTCTGAAGAGTCAGGTTCAAATGCTTATGGCGTTGGACTTTCTGATGTTACAACTATGAGAGTATTCAATAAATTAAAAACTGAAGCTATGTATACAAATGCTGTAACAGCAATTTCTATAAATGGTGCAAGAATACCAATAGCTATGGGCAGTGATAAATTAGCGATACAGCTTGGTATAAGAGCAGCATGTTGTGATTGCGATAGTAAAATTAGAATAGCAAGAATTAAAGATACATTGAGCTTGAAAGAATTATATGTTTCTGAAGGATTTTTAGAAGATATTAATAATAATGACAATATAGAAGTCATAAGCGAGTTGAAAGCTTTTGAATTTGATCAAGATGGAAATTTTGTAAATTAAAATTAAGTATAATAGTAAAATTTAATATTATAAGGAGCGCAATAAATGAAAGCTGTAGTATATGAAGGACCAAATATATTAACTTATAAAGATGTGCCTGATGTTTCACCTAAGGCAAATGAAGTGAAATTAAAAGTAAGAGCTTGTGGAATCTGTGGAAGTGATGTTCATGGTTTCTTGGGTACTACTGGAAGAAGAATTGCGCCTGTAATAATGGGACATGAATTTTCTGGAGAAATAGTTGAACTTGGAGAAGGTGTCAGCAACTTTACAGTTGGTGACAGAGTAGCTGCTTATCCTTTAGATTTCTGCGGGCAATGTGAAATGTGTCAAAAAGGTGATGTTCATCTGTGTCTAAACAAAAGAGCATTTGGGGTTTTGACCGTTGATGGTGCATATGCTGAATATATTTGTGTACCTGCCAAAGGTTGCTTTAAATTGAATGATAATGTTTCATATCAAGTAGGGAGCATAATGGAACCATTAGCTGTTTCTTACAGAGGTGTTGCTCATGCTGGTAATTTAGAAGGCAAGAATGTTCTTGTAGTAGGTACAGGTACAATTGGTTTATTAGCCATAGCTTGTATTAAGGCACAAAATCCAAACAAGATTTTTGTTTCTGATTTAAGTGATAATCGTCTTGAATTAGCAAAACAAATGGGCGCTGACATTGTTGTAAATCCTTCAAAAGAGAATTTCAAAGATATTATAATGGCTAATACAAACAATAAAGGCGTTGAAGCTGTAGTTGAAGCTGTAGGTATTGGTGCTACAGTCAAACAGGGCATCGATGTTCTTGGTTTTGGAGGTATTGCTGTTTGGATAGGTTTAAACGCACAGCATATAGACCTTGAAATGCAACAGATTGTTACACGTGAATTGGCAGTAAAAGGTTCATTCTTATATGGTTTTGAAGAATTTAAAACTGTAGTTGGATTGTTAAACGATGGAAAACTTAATATTGATCCAATTTTGAGCCTTGAAATTACTTTGGATAAACTCCCTTATATGATGGCACAAATGGCAAAGAGTACAGGAGATCTTATAAAAGTAACAGTAGTAAATAACGACTGATATATTATAACGATTGTAACAATCTTTATAATAATTGTTTAAGAATAATCACAGCATTATTCTTAATTTAAAACTAAAAAGTTAGATGGAGGAAAATTCAAGTGGATTTATTTTCATTAAAAGGCAAAACTGCAATAGTAATTGGCGGAAGCAAAGGCCTTAGCAAAGCAATTGCAACAGGACTTTCACTTGCTGGTGCAGATGTTGTAATTAGTAGCAGAAAGCAAAATGAACTTGACGATGCTGCTAAGGATATCAATGGTATAACAGGCGGTCTTGTAAAAGGTATTGCTGCTGATATTACTTCAGTTGCAGCTTGCCAAGAGCTTGTTGAAAAAGTAGTTGCAGAATTTGGACATATTGATATTTTAGTTAATGGTGCAGGTCTTAATATTAGAAAACCTGCTCTTGAGTATGAAGAAGCTGATTGGGATAAGGTCATGGATGTACAGCTTAAGTATGTATTCTTCATGGGTCAGGCAGTTGCAAAACATATGGTTGCAAATAATATTAGAGGAAAAATAATAAATATCGCTTCTTTAAACAGCGAATTAGGGTTGAAAAACATTATTGCTTATGTAGGAGCTAAAGGTGGTATTCGTCAAATTACAAAGGGTATGGCTAATGAATTTGCACAATACGGCATTAGCGTAAATGCTATAGGACCTGGATATTTTGAAACTGAAATGACAAAATCTTTATTCCAAGACCCTGAAATTGTTAAAGGATTTTTAAATAGAATACCAGTTAAGAAAATTGGTGTTCCAGAGGACTTAATGGGAGCTGCTGTATTTCTTGCTTCATCAGCATCTGACTATGTTGTTGGGCAGACAATTTATGTTGACGGCGGTTGGTTAATAAACTAATTATTTTAATAGAGGAATCAAAGTTAACTTTTAATGTTAATTTGATAAAATAAATATGATACCATGTACTATTTTTAATATACTTTATATATAGTTATTGGAATTAGTATTAGAAGGAGTGTTAAAATATGAGATTAATGCACACAAAATTGCCGGAGTTCATTAGAAAAATGAAAAAGATAGCAGCAACATTGGGCTCTGAGTTTAAAGAATGCGACGTAGTAGGTTTGGAAAATTTAAGAACTGCAAAAATGCAGTCAAACAGAACTGGAAGAATAGAAAGAGCTGTTGAAGATATTGTAAAACATGATGATGTATACAGAGTTGAAGTTGCGGTTATACCACGTATACCTGAATCAATGCATAGTTGTATAATCAGAGGTTTTGATAAAGATGGTAAACCTGTTCATGCAGTTCTTGAAACAATAAATATCCTTCATCCTACGGAAGATGTTTTGATTCATGACTGTCCTGATATTATAGACAGAAGACCATCCATAGGTAAACATTAATTATAAATAAAGTGAGGTGTTATAATGAGTAAATTAAAATATAAAATAGTTCCTGAAGGAATGGTAGAAGGTATTTATATTCCTATTTCAGCTGTTTTTATAGACTATGCTGATGTAAAAGCATGTGGTCTTACTATGTTAGAAGCATGCCAAAAAATAGCAGCAGAAATAGAAGGACCTGCAGGATTAAATATGTTTGATATGACTGCTACAACAACAAACAGCAACGGTATAATGTTGGATGGTGGTATGGTTTGTATAGCATCATCAGATTACGGTAAAATAAATAAAGATTTCGGATATCTTGAAATGGTAGAAATACCATATACAGAAGAATTAATAAAAGAAGAGCCACATTTAAAACAATGGAAAAAGTCTTTCCCAGGAAGAAAATTATATATGGGACCTGATCCATATAAAAAAGTAATTCCAATTCATAATGCTACTCTTACAGGAAGAGCAGGAAATAACAATTCTGGAACTGAAATGATGCATTATATTAATATGGAAGAACTTATTTTACCGATTACAGGACAATTAGAAATAATGAGAGACGGTAAAGTTGAAGTAGGTGGTACAGGCGGAGTTATTTCTGTTGGTATAGGAATGGTTGTAGGTGAAGAGTACGGACGTATAGTACCTCACAGACAATGGAAGTGCGGAGTAACTGCACATAATTCAGGCGTATATGCACAAACATTAAAAGCTCATATTCCGGCAATTGTAGCAGATAAATCAGAATTAGCTAAATCAATAATAAAAGCATTACAAACAGGTGTTATTCCAGGAAGAGATATAGGAGCTTCACCATCTGTATTGTCTATAGCTAGACATATGAAAATAAAACCTGATTTAGATAATATAAAAGAAGCTGCATTTGTTGAGTTAGCCAGCATAGGATGCACCAAAGAATGGATAACAGCAGACGTTGAAGAATTGACTCCAGAAGAAATAATCGAAAGAGCACATGAAATAATACCAGGTGTTGATAATCCAAAGAGGTTTGATGTGTTCGATATTGTACAAGTAAAATATGTAGAAGTATAAAGTTTAGAGATTATTAGTGAGACGAGAAATCTATAAATTCTCGCCTCATGTAAAATATAATTTTATAAAAATAATGTAGTATTGATTTATAAAATAAGGGGAATTGTGTTATGGAAAAAATAGGTATTTTCGGAGGTACGTTCAATCCTATTCATAATGGTCATATAAATTTGGCGGAAAAAATTGGAAGGGATTTGAATTTAGATATTATATTTATCATTCCTGCAAGCATTCCTCCTCATAAAGCATGGATGAACATAACAGATAGCAAGCATAGATATGAAATGTGTCGTCTTGCTGTTGAAGGTAACCCATTATTTAAAGTATGTGATATTGAACTTAAGAGAGAAGGAAAAAGTTATACAATAGATACACTAAATGAAATTTTAAATATTTATAAAAATAGTAAATTGCATTTAATTATGGGTTCGGATTCGTTTCTATCTGTTATAAGATGGGTTAATTTTGATGAAATTATAAAGACAGCTATATTATGTACTGCACATAGAGATTTAAATGAATCTTTGCGACTGCATAAAATGGAGCAAGTTCTTAATGCTAAAGGTGCTGAAACGCAAATATGTGAGGTACCAATTATGCCTATATCATCTACAAAAATAAGAAAAAATATTTATAATGGCTTAAAAATTGAAGGTATGGTGCCTGAAAATGTAGCAGATTATATAAAACGAAACACTCTTTTTTTATAGAAATGGAGAAATTATAATGCAAGATAATACTAAAATTATTGTACAGGTTGACAAAACAGTAGTAAAAATTACTGGGTTAGAAGTAAAGGGTTTAAATATACAACAACTTGAAGAGATTATTTTTGAAAAATTAAAAAGTGTAATTAGAATTATAGGTGTAACTGGAAATTCTTTAGAAATGGATGTTTACGGTGTTGAAGAGGAAGACATATTACGGGAAGAGAGTGGCTTAATTAAAGCTATTGCTCTGGCTGATGGTATTAGTATATCAGATTTATCAGCATTATCTTCTGTTAAAAAAATACAGAGTGTAGATATAAATTCAGTACCGGAATATATCGAAAATGGATGCATGGGAGAAAGGTGGCAAAAAAGGTGATTAACAGAGCTGTTATTATTCCTACTGGGGACGAATTGAGAACAGGGATCGTTTTAGATACGGACAGTCCTATGATTATGCAAGTATTGCTAAGTATGAACGGAAGATGCAATATTACTCGAAATGAACCTGTAGAAGATATTGAAAATTCAATAATAGACTGTATAAAGAGCTACATTAGCCAAAAATTAGATTTAATTATATTAATAGGCGGTTCAGGCGGGGGACATAGGTATAGCACAACATTGGGTAAGGACTTTACTCATTCCTCTTTGGATGCCATTTTAGCAGAAAAATATTCCACTGAGCTTTATGGAAAAAATGGACACATGTGGAGCAAAATTATATGTGGTACTGTTGATAATACTATTGTTATTAACGTTCCAGGACCATTTCAGGAAGCCCGTTCTGCTATAGAAGCATTTAAGAATTCATATGAAGAAAACAACAGAGACTTAAAGCAAATAAACTTAAAAATGTCTGAAGCAGTTAAAGCTCAATATGGAAATTAAATAGATATTAATTAATATAAGATAATTGCATTTATAAGTTATAAATAATGATATTAAAACATTTAGGTTGAAAAGAAGAGAAAAGGTAATATGGGCGAGAAATTAAAATTAGAGGCATTTTTAATAAAAACATACACAGCTGATGGCTATGGTGTCATTGTTGGAGGATTCTGTCCTGATGGCAAAACAGAGGAATCCAATAGCAAATATTTAGAGATTAACAAAAAAAAAATTGGTCAATCTAAAGATGAATTTTTAATAGATTTTATATTATCAAATGCAATTACTCAAATATCTCCAAAGTGGATTTCTCTTGTAGGGGCTTCTGTATCTATTGCTGGTGTAAAAAATAGCACAGGCGGAATTTTAGGGAATCCATTTGAAGAACATGATTCAGCTATGGAAGAAATAGAAGAGATTACACCAGGATTATATGTTATATCTTTTCCTGGAGGTCCTGGTATAGCTTATGAAGGAACATATTCAGATGGCATATTGCTTAAAAATATGATTTTAGACTTTAAAAAAAATGGAAATAATAATGTCGAAGGTATAATAAATATGTTAGATAAAATAACAAAATTATATATTCTTGTAGCTGATGGATGTGGCTCTATGAGTTGTGGAGGAATATACCTATCTGACTATCACGGAAAGAAATGTGAGACATTTTAAATTTTTATTACAATATCTGAAGCTTTAAATAAATACTATTCAAATGTAACAATTACAAAAAACTACAAAAACGAATGAGAGGAAGTAAAATATGATTAATAGAAAAACTCAAACTATGGATGGAAACACGGCTGCAGCATATGCTTCATATGCATTTACAGATATGGCAGTAATTTTTCCTATTACACCATCTTCACCAATGGCTGAATCAGTAGATGAATGGTCTGCTGCAGGAAGAAAAAATATTTTTGGAAACAAAGTTGTTGTTAAAGAAATGCAATCAGAGGGAGGCGCTGCAGGAGCACTTCATGGCGCTATGCAAGCTGGAGCATTGGCTTCTACTTATACAGCTTCACAAGGATTGTTGTTGATGAT
Organism: Firmicutes bacterium UBA6132; assembly: GCA_002435835.1. Next base: position 14,149 of record DIVM01000092.1, on the reverse strand, counting down.
TCCTAACATGTATAAAATTGCAGGAGAGTTACTTCCAGCAGTATTCCATGTTACAGCACGTTCTTTAGCATCTAATGCTTTAAGTATATTTGGTGACCATCAAGATGTTATGTCTACACGTCAAACTGGATTTACTTTATTAGCATCAAGCAGTGTACAACAATGTATGGATCTTGGCTCAGTAGCTCACTTATCAGCTATTAAATCAAGAATACCAGTACTTCACTACTTCGATGGCTTTAGAACTTCTCATGAAATACAAAAAATTGAGTTGTTAGAATATGATGAATTAGCAAAATTAGTTGATATGGATGCAGTAACTAAATTCCGTGATAATGCTCTTAATTCTAATCATCCAGTACTTCGTGGAACAACTCAGAATCCAGATATATTTTTCCAAACAAGAGAAGCTATTAACAAATTTTATGAACCAATACCTGATGTAGTACAACATTATATGGATGAAATAAACAAATTGACTGGAAGAGATTATAAGTTGTTTAATTATTATGGCTCTCCAACAGCAGAAAATATAATTGTAGCAATGGGTTCAGGCTGTGATACTATAAAAGAAACAATAGAATATTTCAATGCACAAGGTGCAAATTATGGATTGTTAGAAATACATTTATATCGTCCTTTCTCAACAAAACATATGTTAGAAGCAATACCTGAAACAGTTAAGAAAATTGTAGTATTAGACCGTACGAAAGAGCCTGGAGCTCCAGGAGAACCACTTTTCTTAGATGTTAAAAATGCATTCTATGGTAAAGAAAATGCACCATTAATCATTGGTGGAATTTATGGACTTGGTTCAAAAGAATTTACTCCTGCAAATGTAATGGAAGTATTTACAAACTTAGAAAAAGAGAATCCAGCAGATGGATTTACAGTTGGAATAGTTGATGATGTAACAAATAAATCTCTTCCAGCATATGACAAAGTATTTAATCCATCACCTGAAGGTACAATTGCTTGTAAATTCTGGGGACTTGGTTCTGACGGAACAGTAAGTGCAAATAAATCTGCAATTAAAATAATTGGTGACCATACTGACAAATATGCTCAAGCATATTTTGCATATGATTCTAAAAAATCAGGCGGATTAACAGTATCACATTTAAGATTCGGAGATGAACCAATACATTCCCCTTATTTAATCAATTTAGCAAATTATATTGCGTGCCATAATCAATCATATGTTTATCAGTATGATTTAGTAGATGATATTAAAGAAGGCGGAACATTCTTATTAAACTGTGTATGGAATATGGAAGAGTTAGAAAAAGAACTTCCTGCTTCATTGAAACGTAAAATTGCAGAAAAAAATGTTAATTTCTATACAATTAATGCAGTTGCTATTGGTAAAGAATTAGGCTTAGGCAATAGAATCAACATGATTATGCAATCAGCATTTTTCAAATTATCAGGTGTAATGCCAATAGATGAAGCTGCTAAATATTTAAAAGCTGCAATTGTAAAAAGCTATGGTAATAAAGGTCAAGAAGTTGTTGATATGAACATGAATTCTATTGAAGCTGGTATTAACTCACTTGTTAAAATAGAAGTTCCAGAAGCTTGGAAAGTTGCAGTAGATGAAGTGAAAAATGACACAGTAAATTTACCAGAATTCGTAAAAAATATAATGATTCCAATGAATAGACAAAAAGGTGATTCTTTACCTGTAAGTGCATTTAATGGAGCTGAAGATGGAACATATCCAACAGGTGTTTCTCAATATGAAAAACGTGGAATCGCAATAGATGTACCTTACTGGGATGCTAATAAATGTATTCAATGTAATCAATGTTCATTTGTTTGTCCTCATTCAGTACTAAGACCAATGTTGTTAACTGATGAACAAGTATCATCAATACCTGGAGAAGTAGAAGTAAAAGATGCTACAGGATTTAAAGGTAAAAAATTCTACATGGGACTTTCTGCTTTAGACTGTACAGGATGTGGAAACTGTGTTGATGTATGTCCAGTAAAAGAAAAAGCACTTGTAATGAAGCCACTTGCAGATAAAAAAGAAGAATTAGTTGCACAATGGAATCATATAAATGAAATAGAAGTTGATAAAGTTGATGACAAACAAAAATCAACAGTAAAAGGAAGCCAATTCAGTCCTGCATTATTTGAGTTCTCTGGAGCTTGTGCTGGTTGTGGAGAAACACCATATGCAAAATTAGTTACACAATTATTTGGAGATAGAATGGTAATTTCAAACTCTGCAGGTTGTACAACAGTTTGGGGCGGTTCTGCACCATCTATACCATATAAAAAAGATAAGAACGGACATGGACCAGCTTGGGGATTCTCATTATTTGAAGATAACGCTGAGTATGGATACGGTATGCATGTAGGAACTCAAACAGTACGTAATGCAATTTTAGACAGAGTATGTGAACAACTTGAAAAAGGTGTAAACAAAGATTTACAAGAAGCAATGCAAGAATGGGTTGATGGATTTGCTGTATCAGAAGGAACTCGTGAAAGAGCAGATAAATTGACAAAAGTATTGGAACAATATAAAGATGTACCTGAACTTAATGAAATCAATAAGAGAAATGATGTATTTGTTAAACAATCAAACTGGATATTTGGCGGCGACGGATGGGCTTATGATATAGGATATGGCGGTTTAGACCATGTGCTTGCATCTGGTGAAAATATCAATGTTTTAGTATTTGATACTGAAGTATATTCTAATACAGGCGGACAATCTTCAAAATCTACACCAACTGCAGCAATTGCAAAATTTGCAGCTTCAGGTAAGCGTACAAAGAAAAAAGATCTTGGTATGATGGCAATGAGCTATGGCTATGTATATGTAGCACAAGTTGCAATGGGTTCAAACCCAAATCAAACACTTAAAGCTATATTAGAAGCAGAAGCTTATCCAGGACCATCTTTAATTATTGCATATGCACCTTGCGTAAACCATGGTATCAAAGGTGGTATGGGAAAATCACAAAGACAATCAAAGCGTGCTGTAGAGGCTGGATACTGGTCATTATATAGATTTAATCCGATTTTGAAAGAACAAGGTAAAAATCCATTTAATTTGGATTCAAAAGAGCCAACAGCTGACTTTGAAGAATTTCTTTTAAGTGAAGTTAGATATTCGTCTTTATTAAAACAATACCCTGATAGTGCAAAAGAGTTGTTTGAAAAAGCTGAAAATGATGCAAAAGAAAGATTGGAAAGTTATATACGTTTGAGTAAACAAGAATATTAGATTGAAAAATTACAAATATTGTTATATAATAGTTATATACAATATTTGTAATATGATACTCTTTATAAGAGGATAGCTATGGTAAATGATGTAATAAATAAAATTAGTGCAAGTGAAAAAGTATATAAACAAATTAAAAGTATGATTTTGCATCTTGAAATAAAGCCAGGTGAACGCATACCGGAAGAAAGAATAACTGAAATAACTAATTGCAGTAGGACTCCTGTGCGTGAAGCGTTGAGAAGGTTAGATGAAGAGGGATTAGTAACTATTTATCCCGGGCGATATTCGGAAGTCGCCAATTATAACAAAGATGCAGTAAAAAAGATAGGGGAACTCCGATTAGCTCAAGACCTTCTTTCTTGCCAATTAGCTATAAGACATGGTTCAAATTCTGATTATGCAGAATTGTTTGATATAGCTGAAAAGTGTGAAATTAATGCACGAAAAGGAAATATATATGAACGAATTTATTACGACTATAAATTTCATTTGCAAATAGCTAAAATTGGTGGTAACGAGCTGTTGATTCAAAATCAAGAAAAATTGTATGTTAAAATTTATCTTATACAAATATCAAGGTACACTAACATTGAGGATAGTGTAAAACAAGTTAGTCAACATAAAGAGATAATTAATGCTTTATATAATCGTAATTATGAAAACATTAGAAATTTAGTATGTTTACATTTAGAGGATTTTTATGAAATTGATAAAGATATTATTGAGATGTATTTAACTTAGTGCTATATAATATAATGTATTTATTTTTTTATATTATAAAAAGTGTAAACACAACTTTAGTAACAGCAATAACTTTTAAGAGAAGATTGCTGTTGCTTTTATTGCAGTAGGAAAATTAAGTTATAAAATTATATTGACAGCGTAAAAATAATTAGCTATAATTATTTTTAATTGAATTAAATGTTTAAGGTGCTTCAAATTGATTTAATTGATTTGAATATAATAGGGAACCAGGCTAAAATCCTGGACGGGCCCACCACTGTAATGAGGAGCGACTTTGCAAATGCCACCGTAAGGGAAGGCGCATAGAAGCTAAGAATCTGAGTCAGGAGACCTGCCTTGAGTAATGCAATGTTTGAATTGTGGAAAATTCACATCTTTATTGGTGTGAATTTTTTTTATTTTTTAAACATTAAATATATTAAACTTAATATTTATAATTATTAATGGCAAAGCCAATATGGAGGAAATTATGGATAAATTACAGCAAACATTAAACAATATTAAACGATTAAATGAAACAGCTATGTTAAAATCAAGAGAAAGGGTTGATAATTTAAATAAACCAATTGGAAGTCTTGGAAAACTTGAAGATATTGTAGTACAGCTATCAGGAATTACTGGAAATATATATCCGAAAGCTGACAAAAAGTCTGTAATTGTTATGGCAGCAGACCATGGAGTTTGTGAAGAAGGTGTTGCAGCAGCTTCTCAGAATATTACATTAATGCAAACAATAAATATGGCTAACGGTATTACAGGAGTGTGTGCATTATCAAAAGTGTCAAATGCAGATGTGGTAGTTGTTGATATAGCAGTAAAAGAAGATATTGACCATTTTAATATATTAAATAAAAAAATTGCTTATGGTTCAAATAATATTGCAAAAGGACCTGCAATGACAAGAATAGAAGCTATTAGATCATTGGAAGTTGGAATAGAAATAGCAGAGCGTGAAGTAAAAAAAGGTAAAAATATATTGGCAACCGGGGAAATGGGAATAGGCAATACAACTCCAAGTTCTGCAATACTTTCTGTCATAACAGGACTTGATCCTCTTGAAGTAACAGGAGTTGGTGGAAATCTTCCTTTAGAATTATTAGATAATAAAGCTAATGTTATTAGAAAATCAATTGAAGTTAACAAACCGGATAAAAGTGATCCTGTTGATCTTCTTTCAAAAATAGGTGGATATGATATTGGAGGAATGGCAGGGGTAATAATTGGTGCTGCATCATGTGGAGTACCTGTTATTGTAGATGGATTCATTTCAACTGTTTCAGCAATAATTGCAACTATGCTTGAACCAAAAATAAAACATTACATAATACCTTCTCATAGTTCTAAAGAAAAAGCATCTAAATTAGCTTCTGATTATCTTGGCTTACAACCCATGCTTAATTTGAATATGAGGTTAGGGGAAGGCTCGGGAGCAGTTCTTGGTTTTTGTATAGTGGAGGCAGCAACTGATATGAACAGCATAATGGTAACATTTGAAGACTCAGGTGTAATGGCAATATAAAATTTTAATTAGAACAAAACTCCTTGATGTATTTTTAAATCATTCAAGGAGTTTTATTAAGAAAATTAGAAATTTAATTTAACCTTTTAATAATTTCGTTTTTAAATTCATCGGTGTAAAGTTTTCCGCCAATATCTTTAGTGTGAAGATTCTTATCTTTTAAAACTTCTTTAAGTGCCTTATCTATTTTAGAAGCTGCTTCATCTTCACCAACATATTTAAGCATCATGATTCCAGATAAAATTGCAGCTGTTGGATTAGCTATATTTTGCCCAGCAATATCAGGAGCAGAACCATGAACCGGTTCAAAAATTGCAGCATCATCACCTATGTTTGCGCTTGGTGCCATCCCAAGGCCACCAACTAATCCAGCAGCTAAATCTGATAAAATATCTCCGTACAAATTTGGAGCAACTATTATATCAAAATTATGAGGATTCATTACAAGTTTCATTGCCATGGCATCAACAATTACATCATCAAATTTGACTTGAGGATAATTTTCTGATATTTTATGACATGATTTCAAAAATAAACCATCTGAAAGTTTCATAATGTTTGCTTTGTGAGAAGCGGTTACTTTTGTTCTTTTTTCTTTGATAGCTAATTTAAATGCAAAATCTGCTATTCTTTCGCTTGCTTCCCTTGTTATTACTTTAATACTTTCAGCTATATCGGGCGTTGACATATGTTCTATACCTTTATATAAATCTTCGCTATTTTCTCTTACTATGACCATATCAATATCTTTGTAAAGAGAGTCAATTCCTTCAAATGATTTTATTGGTCTTAAATTACTATGCAAATTAAACATTTGTCTTAAAGTTACATTAATGCTTCTAAATCCTCCTCCAACTGGTGTTGTAATAGGACCTTTTAATGCTACTTTATTTCTTTTAATACTTCTTATAGTATGTTCGGGTAATAAATTTCCGAATTTTTCAAATGCAGTGTTACCGGCAATCACTTCTTCCCATTCTATGTTGTTTGTTGCCGTATTAATTATTTCTACTGTAGCGCCCATTATTTCCAAGCCGATTCCGTCGCCAGGTATCAATGTTATTTTCTTTTTCATAATAACCCCTTTTTAAAATTAAATTTTATTTTTAATACTCATTAAATTTAAAAGACCGCCTGCTTTTAATATTTCGATTTCCCTATCAGTTAACACTAGTTCCATTTTAAATTCATAATTTTTTGTTTTGTTTATTACATTAATGATGTTAGAATTTAATTGGTTTGATAAATCATTTAATTCAAGTTCATCCATTATATCTATTTGTAAATAGTCATTTTCGTCAATAAAAACCAATGGAATTATACCGTTATTAATTAAATTGCTTTTGTGAATTCTTGCAAAAGATTTCGCCAAAACACCTTTTATTTGTAAATAAAGCGGTGCTAAAGCTGCGTGTTCTCGGCTTGAACCTTGCCCATAATTTTTGCCTGCTATTATAAAGCCTCCGTTATTTAATTTTGCTTTTGTTGGAAATTCCTTGTCCAAAGGAGTAAGGCAAAATTCAGATAAATAAGGAATATTTGATCTGTAAGGCAGAAGACTTGCATTTGAAGGCATTATATGGTCAGTAGTTACATCGTCTTCAGTTTTTATTAGTGCTTTTCCGTATATGTTATCTTTTAAAATGCTGTTTTTTGGAAATGGCTTAATATTTGGTCCTCTAATAATTTCAATATCACAAACTGTATTTTCTTCTATAGGTGCAATAATCATATTGTCATTAACAAGAAAATTGCTTGGTAACTCAATTTCAAGTTTTAAATTTTCATCGAAGTCTTCTTCACCTGCTACGAATCCTTTAATTGCAGATAAAGCTGCTATTTCTGGGCTGACAAGATATACACCAGCAGTATCTGTTCCGCATCTTCCTTTGAAATTTCTGTTGAATGTTCTCAGCGACACAGCACCATTGCTTGGTGATTGCCCCATGCCTATACATGGACCACATCCGCTTTCAAGAATTCTTGCTCCAGATTCTATAATTTTACTTAATGCACCATTTAAGGCAAGCATGTTCAATACTTGTTTTGAACCTGGAGAAACAGTTAATGATACATTTTCGCTCACTGTTTTTCCATCCAATATTTTAGAAACTTTCATCATATCTGCATATGAAGAATTAGTACAACTTCCAATATTAACTTGGTCTACTTTTAATCCTCTTATTTCTGATACTAAAACCACTGAGTCTGGAGAGTGAGGAATTGCAATATTAGGTTTTATAGCGCTTAAGTCAATTATAATTTGTTCATCATAAACTGCATCGTCATCAGCGCTTAAGTTAATATAGTCAGAATCCCTTCCTTGAGCTTTAAGAAATTCTAATGTTCTTTCATCAGAAGGAAAAATAGATGTTGTTGCTCCAAGTTCTGCGCCCATATTTGTTATAGTTCCTCTTTCTGGAACAGTAAGAGACATTACACCTTCACCCGTATATTCAAAAATTTTATTAACTCCGCCTTTAACTGTAAAAATTTTTAAAACTTCAAGAATGATGTCTTTTGCTGATGCAGGACTATTCAGCTTTCCTATAAGTTTTACATTCACAATTTTAGGCATTATTATGTTATATTCGCCTCTAGCCATGGCTATTGCAACATCCAATCCGCCCGCACCTATTGCAATCATTCCGCATGCTCCGCAAGTAGGAGTGTGGCTATCTGATCCAAGAAGAGTATCTCCAGGAACTGAAAATCTTTCTAAATGAACCTGATGGCAAATTCCGTTGCCAGGTTTTGAAAAATAAATTCCATATTTTTTAGCAACTGTTTGAATGTAAAGATGATCATCAGCATTTTCAGGACCTGACTGTAACATATTGTGGTCTATATATGCAACGGATCTCTTAGTTTTAACTTTATTAACGCCCATTGCTTCAAATTGAAGATAAGCCATTGTTCCTGTTGAATCTTGTGTGAGTGTCTGATCAATTCTTAAGCTAATTTCTTTACCTGATTTCATTTCTCCTGAAACAAGATGGCTTTTAATTATTTTTTGTGCTAATGTTAATCCCATGATTCCTCCTAATTATGTATAATTGAATTTTGAATTACTAATTTTATATGGCTTGATCTTTATGGTCGTAGTTTCCAAAAATGTATATATTGCTTAAAAACTTCATTTCTTTATTAGTTATATTAGTAGTTCTTCCTTTATCATATTCTTCATCTATTTTATTTTTAAAAGTTATTAATCGTTCATCGCATTTTTTTATTTTATTATCTCCTTCAAGACCGTAATAGCTGTTAATCCAATATGCAATTCCAGATATTCCTGAGTATGAATTAATTGCTACAAGAGGAGGTTTCCCAAGAATTTTTCTTGTGTCAAAACTATTATATATTTCTTCATCTTTTAAAAGTCCATCAGCATGAATACCTGCTTTCGTTAAGTTGAAATCTCTGCCTACAAAAGGTGTTTTTGAATTTATTTCGTAATGAAGTTCTTTTTCGAAATATTTTTCAATGTCTTTAAGAACTTTAAGATTCATATTTTTTGTTGTTTCTTTTAATTGAGCATACTCTATTAGCATTGCTTCAAGAGGGGTATTTCCAACTCTTTCACCTATTCCGAATAAAGTAGTATTTACTGATGAACATCCATAAAGCCATGTTGTAGTGGAATTAGTCACAGCGGCATAATAGTCATTATGTCCATGCCATTCTATTGAACAAGAAGGTACTTTAGCATGATTTCTTAAACCATGTATAATTGCAGGCACTGATCTTGGAAGTTCAACTCCTGTATGAGATATACCTACGCCTAATGTATCGCATGCTCTGATTTTAACGTTTAAATAACTTTCTTTTCTCATTTGCATGAGTTTTTTTGCAAGAGGGACAACAAATCCATGAAAATCAGCTCTGGTTATATCTTCAAAATGACATCTCGGAACTATTCCGTTTTCTAAAGCTGAATATGCTATATCGAGATACATTTTCATGGCTTCTTGTCTGCTTTTGCCTAACTTGTTATAAATATGATAATCTGAACATGACATTAGTATACCGGTTTCTTTTATACCCATAGATTTCACAAGATTAAAATCTTCTTTATTTGCTCTTATCCAAGATGTTACTTCCGGAAATTTATATCCTTTTTCTAAACATTTAGTAGCAGCGATTCTGTCTTTTTTATCATACAGGAAAAATTCGGTTTGCCTTATAATACCTGACTCGTTATCAAGTTCATGAAGCATTTGGTAAATCTTTATCATTTGTTCTACACTCATATTGGAAATTGATTGTTGGCCGTCTCTGAATGTAGTGTCCGTTATCCAAATTTCATTTGGTAAATCCATAGGATATTGGATGTTGTTAAACTTTATTTTAGGAATTTCTTCGTATGGAAATACGTTTTTATAAAGTTTTGGTTTTGATTTTTCTGCTGAAATATGTTTCATTGTTACACCTCCGTTTTATTGAATGATTTCTTTCGGTATACGTATTTAAATGAAAGATTTTAAAAATAAATTGCATTAATCGATTCGTGTGTTGTTTTGTTATTAATCGTCATTATAAATAAAATTTGCAACAATGTCAATAATAATTTCAAAAATATATATATTTATTCAAAAAATGCTTCACAAAGCTTATATAGTACAAATTAATTGCAAGAAATTATATTTTAATTGCAAAAATAAGTTGTTGAAAAATTTATTTTAATTAATTTATACTATGTTTGCATACATGCAATTATGAAATAAATAAAATTAAAATTTCATATATGTTATTATGCACTGTTATTTATATTAATTCTTTAGGCGATAGTCATTAGGTAGAAAGTAGTGTAATCAAGAGGTTTGAGTATAATATATCTTGCATCAAATAAAAATTTGAACATAAAAAAATCAGGGAATTTATAAATAAATTCCCTGATTTTGTGGATTGATATTATTAAAAGTTAGCTGCTTGTGGATATCTTTTTTCAAAATATGGTTTAGCTACATGAGGGAACATAGCATATGATAAAACATCTTCATCATTTCTTGCTAAGCTACCTATTTCAGCTTTTATAGTTTCAAATGAATTTTCTAATAAATCTGCTGGTCTAATAGTTAAAGCTTCTTCATTACCAATGATTTTTTCTATTATTTCTTGCTTTATTGGTGCAGCTGGCATTCCATATAATCCTTTTACATAGTTTTTAATTTCTGTAGGAATCATTTTGTATCTTTCACCATACATAACATTAAATACTGCTTGTGCACCAACCATTTGGCTCATTGGAGTTACTAATGGAGGGAAACCTAAATCTTCTCTTACTTTTGGCACTTCTTCAAGTACTTTATCAAATTTATCGCTAGCATTTAAAGCTTTCATTTGAGATAATAAATTAGATAACATTCCACCAGGTACTTGGTACAATAAAGTTTTAGGTTCAGTCATCAATACTTTTGTTTGTAATACGCCTGATTCGATATATTTATTCATTATAGGTTTAAAATATTCAGCTATATTGCTTAAACTTCCTATGTTTAATCCTGGATCCCAACTTGTTCCTTTTAAAGTTAATGCCAATGATTCTGTCGCTGGTTGACTTGTTCCTGATGATAAAGGAGAAATGGCTGTATCAACTATATCTATTCCAGCTTCAATTGCTTTTAAAAGTGTCATTTGAGCAATACCACTTGTACAGTGGTTGTGAAGTTCAATTGGCAAATTAGTGATTTCTTTAATAGCCTTTACTAAATTAAACGCATCATATGGTAATAATATTCCTGACATATCTTTTATACATATAGAATCCGCGCCTGCATTTTCAAAAGTTTTTATTAACTTTAAATAGTATTCCTGTGTATGAACAGGGCTTTCAGTATAGCTTATAGCACATTGGCAGTGAGCGCCTTCTTTTTTTATAACTTCAATGGATTTTCTCATATTTCTAAAATCATTTAAAGCGTCAAAAACTCTTACAATATCTATTCCGTTATAAATTGCCTTTTGTAAAAACATTTCAACAACATCATCTGAGAAGTTTTTATATGCTAATAAATTTTGTCCTCTTGTTAGCATTTGTAATTTAGTGTTTTTTACATTAGCTCTTATTTTTCTAAGTCTTTCCCATGGATCTTCATTTAAAAATCTTAGGGATGTATCAAAAGTTGCTCCTCCCCATACTTCCATTGAATAAAAACCTGCGTTATCCATTTCAGAAATAATAGGTAGAATTTCTTCAGTAGTTAATCTTGTAGCTATAAGAGATTGGTGACCATCCCTTAATGAAGTTTCTGTAATTTTTACTTTAGCCATTTTAAGTCCTCCATAATATAATAAATTAATATAGTTTTATTTGTTAATACAACGATGTGATATTTTTTAATATGTAAAGTTTTTAAGTTAATTACATATCAGTTTTAAATAATATCATACGATAAACTGAATAATAAAATATTAAAAAAGTTATTAGTGTTATTAGTTATTAGTTTTAATAAGTTTCAACAAAATAAAGAATATTATTCAAGTTTTATATTGATTCAGTTTATATTGTTATGCTATAATAGCATGAAAATATAATAATGTAAATAAATTAAATAAGGCCTTTTAAAGAAAAAGGTTTTTTATTAAAAACATTATATAAAATTATATTAATTAAATAAGGTGGATAACAGAATGGACCAAACAGATGCAAAAATAATAAGTATTTTACAAAAAGATGGTAGAATTTCAATGAAGGAATTAGGAAAAATTGTTTCATTAAGTCCTCCAGCAGTTGCAGAAAGAGTCAAAAGACTTGAAGATACAGGCATAATAGAAAGATATAAAGCAGTTGTAAATAACGTAAAAGTTGGAAAACCAATATGTGTTTTAATTAATGCTTCAATAAAACCTGAAAAGCAAGAAAAGTTTTTAGATTTTGCTAATCATTCCGAAGATATTATAGAATGCCATCATGTTACAGGGCCTCATAGCATGATTATGAAAGCATATTTAAGAGAAATGTCCCATCTTGAAGAATTAGTTGGCAAAATTCAATTTTTCGGTAATACAGAAACTTTTATAATAATGTCAAGTCCTATAGAAGATAAAGAAATATAATTTAAATATGTCGGCATGCTTTATTAAAAATAAAATCTATTAAAGATGCTAATATAATTAATATGCCTCCTAATATGCTATAAAAGTTTGGGATTTCTTTTAGAAATAAAAATCCAAAAACGGATGAAAAAATAATGTTTGAGTAATCATATATGGATATTTTAGAGGCATTACATGAATTATATGCTGACGTTAATGCTATTTGACCAGCACATGCTAAAATGCCAAGAAGTAAAAGAAGTATTAATTCTTTAAAATTAGGTATTTTAAAAGAAAATAACAAAAATGGTATGGTTGCTAAAACTGAAAAAAAGAAAAAAAGAAAACAATAGTATAAACACTTTCTTTTTTACCTATGGCAGTAATAAAAATATAAGCTGCTGCTGAAACTATTGCAGATAATAATCCAATAGAAGCAGGTAAAATAGATAAATCAAATTTTGGTCTTATTATAAATAATGAGCCAATTAAAGAAGTAGATAATGCTAAAATTTGTATTTTATTAATTTTTTCTTTAAGAAAAAAATATGCTATTATAGTTACAAATACAGGTGACAATTTATTTAGCATAGCAGCATCAGATGCCATCATTTTTGAAGTAGCATAAAAAAATAAAACAATTCCTAAGTATCCAAATAAAGAACGATAAAAAAGATATTTTTTATTTTTCTTGTTTCCTAAAAAGCTTAGGTTTTGTTTTCGTATAACAATAAAAGCAAAAATTAAACTTATAATATTTCTAAATAGAACTTTTTCCATTAGAGGTACAGTAGGTAATAATTTTACTATTATTTGCATTGAAGAAAAAGAAAATGATGAAAATAACATAAATAAAATAGATTTATTTTTATTTTTCATTGGTTACCTACCTCTCGATTTTTTGCAAGATAATTGTATTTTGTGCAATATTGCCTTAAATATTAAGCAAATAAATAATATAAATAATAGATTAATTTTTAAATTGTGGTATAATGATAAAGCAACATTAAAATAATATAATAAAAGGTAATTTAAAAGTACATACATTTGTACTATATGAGGTGGAATGCAATGATTAGAATACAGCAAGTTAAACTTCCTTTAAGTCATAAAGAGGAAGATTTATATATTAAAGCTGCTGAAGCTTTAAAAGTAAAAAAAGAAGAAATTAAATCAATATCTATATTTAGAAAATCCATAGATGCAAGAAAAAAAGATGACATTTTATTTATATATGCTATAGATGTTGAAATGTATAATGAAATTAAAATTTCCAAAAGAAATACTAATATTTCAATAGTTGAACCTTTTCTATATGAAGTAGATTCAACTGGCGACAAACCATTAAATAAAAGACCTGTTATAGTTGGAAGTGGACCAGCAGGGCTTTTTTGCGCCCTTTTATTAGCTGAAAAAGGTTATCAGCCTATAATTATTGAAAGAGGAAAAAAAGTTAAAGAACGTATTAAAGATATTGAAAAATTTTGGAAAGATGGTTCTTTGATTGACAGTTCAAATATTCAATTTGGTGAAGGAGGAGCTGGAACTTTTTCTGATGGTAAGCTGAATACTTTAATTAAAGATAGGTCTAAAAGAGGTAAAAGAGT
>DIVM01000289.1 GCA_002435835.1 Firmicutes bacterium UBA6132 | reverse complement strand
GAACGCGGGCCAGAGGTAATTAAGAGGGCTCTGCAATCAGAAATTCCTAAGTCAAGAGTTATAACTTGCAGAGATTTAAAGCTCCTCGCCTTTCTCAACAACGACTGCAGTTTAGTCACAGCCTTGATGTTGCTCCAAAGGATGCTCTACTATTTTGGCAGTTTTTCCTCTGAGCCCACTTTGGCTATGATTTTAATTATGCTGGTAGGAGGATTTTTATGGCTCTAACAGGTATTGTGCTACACAACCGAGTCAACGAAGGATGTGGAAGACATCTTAATGAGGGTGGCAAAAGACAACTTAACGTGTAGTTGCTCTATAAGAAAGAAATATGTGAGCGACTTTGGATTACGAACTTGATATCGCTAAATTCAAAACGTGGATTTTAGACAGCGGAATAATATGACGACTAACGAGTTCATCGGATATAAAGGCAGCAAGATTTACCATCTTTATGAATGGAGCCTGTTATTGAATAATGTTCACAATCATTCTATTTATTATATAAAAAATGACAGCGGTATATTTCCTTTGGCGCATATCAAAAGTCTTATTTTCGGAAATAGACTTATTTCTCTTCCGTTCGCAGATTATGGGGGTCCTTTAGCAGATACCTCTGAAGGAATTGATAGCTTGATTGCAAAAGCTGAAAATATAGCAAAGCGATTAAACGTTGATTTTTTAGAAGTTCGGTCCCCATATGAAGAATATTATTCAAATTTTGAAAATTATGATTTTAAAAGAAGGGATGATTATTTCACATTCATTTTACCTCTTAATGGCGAGATAGAGAGCTTATGGGATCTTATAGGAAAAAAGAATAGAAATATGATACGTAAAGCAACAAAAAATAAAATCGAGATCGTAGAAGCGAAAGATAAATCAGATATATTTAATTTCTACGAAATTTATCTAAAAACGATGAAAAGGCTAGGTAGCCCGCCACAACCTTTACGTTTCTTCGAAACAATATGGGATTTATTTTATCCCAATAACTTAATGTTGTTATTCGCAATGTCTCATGGAATTCCTATAGCCAGTAGCATATATTTGTTACATGGTATCGTCATCCATCATTCGTATAACTGTTCATTAGATTTACCGCATGGGTTAGGACAAAATAATTTACTGCAATGGCATATTATTAAATGGGGGAATTCGAAGGGTTTCAAGTACTTGGATTTTGGTAGAACAAGGGCTAATGCTGGCAATGAATTGTTCAAAAATAGATGGGGTGGAAAACTAACTACTATGCCTTATTTTTATAAATTTTACAAGAAAGAATTAAAAGAGCGTCAAGAAGTAAAATATAATAAAATTTCATACTTATGGGGCAAATATATGCCTGAACTTATTGCTAACAACCTTGGCCCAATGATCATAAAACAAATAGGATAATATAACTGTTTAGCGATTGTAAGATATGCCCCTTTATGATCTTTGAGGTTATGCTATAATTAGAATTCAGTTCACATATGCGGTTTTAGTTGTGCTTATTTAGTGTTACTGCTAATCCCAAATTACAGAGGATAGGATGTTTACCAAAGTATCGAGGGTTTATAATACGTATGAGTATTTAAAATTTGGCATAAATAAATTCCTTCATTTAATAATGAGAGAAACTCCCAGTCCCGGAATGAGAAATCTTATACTTAGATTCTTAGGGGCAAAAATAGATAAAAGTGTTCAGATTTCGTATGATTTTCTTTTATTTGATGCGTCTAAAGCGCATAATCTAATAATTGATAAAAATGTTTCTATTGGACCTAGAGCAACATTTATTACTCATGCAGACCCATCGCCATCTGAACTGGTAAAATTATACCCAGTAACCGATAAACCAATAATTATCGAAGAAAATGTTTGGATTGGGGCAAATGTTACAATACTGCCTGGAGTAAGAATAGGACAATTTTCGATTATTGCTGCAGGATCTATAGTAACTAAGGATGTCCTACCATTTACAGTTGTTGCAGGTGTCCCCGCCAAGCGCATTAAAGATTTATCAGCATATCTCAATGCAGATATCTAATTGATTTGTTATAATATATGTATTATTTTATACAAGCGAAGGATAATAGTTATGACGAGGATCAACGCTTTAGTTATCGATTTGGAAAATTGGCATTGTATCGAACTTTTGCGGAATAGACTTCGAGGGAATCCAATTGATCAAATTCCTGAATCAGTTCAGCCAATTCTTGATCTTCTAGATAAGTATAGTGTGAAAGCAACATTTGCTGTGCTTGGATCTGTAGCTGAACAACATTCACTATTGATAGAAGAGATCTATAATAGTGGTCACGAAATTGCCTCTCATGCATGGTCGCATAAAACCTTACACGAGTTGGGCAGAGCAGCCTTCGAAGAGGAAATTAAGAAATCTGTCAATTTGCTTGAATCCATCACTGGTGAGCAACCAATAGGATTTCGTGCACCAAGTTTCTCAATCGATAATTCTACAAAATGGGCTTTTGAAGTATTGGAAAAATATGGGTTTATATATGATGCAAGCGTATTTCCTATCAAAACAAGATTGTACGGAGTGCCAGATGCGCCTCTTTATATTTATCGTCCTGCCAAAGAAGATATAACAAAAGAAGACTCTAATGGCGCAATCATAGAATTCCCAATGACTGTTTTAAAGCTGGGAAAGAATATACCAATTGCGGGCGGATTTTACCTTCGATTCTTTCCCACTAGGTTTTTGAAATATGGAATTCAAGAGGTAAATAAAAATCGCCCTGCAATTATTTATATCCATCCATGGGAAGCGTATTCAGGTACCCCAAAAGTGAAACTCCCTCGCTCCTCTAAATTCATAACATACTACGGGCGTAATTCTGCACTAAAGAAATTCGAAGATTTATTGAATACATTCAAGTTCAAACCAATACGTGATGTATTAAAATCTACTTATCCATCGTTTACTCGGAAAAATTAATCTTAATTTTATATCAATACCCCCAAATCGCTGCGAGGGTGAAATGCAAAGGGCAAATTAGGCTCAGCATTATAACCAAATAATAATCATATGAAAGTGCCTAACGTATACTATGCGACGGCGCGAACATGCCCCGCTGCCTGCAGCGGGGTGCGCAGTCGCCAGTTTGACAAGTTATAAAATATATTATGAATTATAGTTATTTTAATATCAATGATTACAAAGTGCTTAAGAGAATCTATGGAATCCATATTCGCTAGGCGGAAGCAGCCAGTGGTAAGTAGTGGTCCTCCTTCCTCACAGAGTATGGAGACAAGTCTCGATCAAGCGAAACTAAGCTAAGCGTAAGAGTCTAATAAGCATAAAATACGACATAGGTTGTGAGATGAATGAATATCCTTGTATCCATAAAACTATCGAAGTTGTCAAATCATATTGAAACCCAATTTATATATGGTGTGCGTAATCGATAGAATTAATACATTGCTATGGAATTGTGGTTGAATCAAGAAGACTGTAAATTTACGTAATATTATGCAGGTTATATATATGGAATCTATTACCATTCTTTCAACGGTCAAAAATATTAGACCAACAGTAATTCCTTGGCTAACTTCAATTATTTCCCAAGAATTTGATGGAAGCTATGAGATCGTTATTATCGATAGCGAATCGACTGATGGAACCAAAGAAATTTTAGAAAGATTCGAAAAAAAATATAAATGTATAAAAGTAATTGAGTTTGAAAGTACACAGCCGGAAGCATTAAACTTCGCTATAGAAAACGATCTCATCACAGGAGAATTAGTTAGTCTCATTGATGGGGATTGCGTAGCGCCTAAAAATTGGTTATCTATTTTATATAAAACATTAAAAGAAAATAATGTTGATGCCGTAGGAGGCCCTGGTCTAACTCCCGATAATATTAATTTTATGCAAAAGATAATTGGCTTAGATACAAATATGAGATTTCTGAGTATTCCAGAAGGGCTTGTTAAAAGGCATCCGAATATGAACTTACTGATAAAAAGACATGTTCTTGAAAGCCTTAAATTTGACAAAGATCTGAATATGGGATACGATGCTGACTTCTGTCATAGATTGAATTTAAATGGGTATAAATTGTGGTACTCACATCAGGCATTTGTTTGGCACTATCATAGGTCATCTTTAAAAAGCTATTTCAGACAGCAGTTTTTTAATGCTAAATATTATTTTAAATTTGGAAAGAAATTGAATACCGCATTTAAAGGAGATAATATTAATCCATTGGGTATGATTCTGCAGCCAATATTATTGGTTATAATCTTAGTAAGTTCTCTTTTAATTTTTGTTAATCCTATTTTTGAAAAAATTTTGATAATTTCTTGTTTAATTTTATTAGCGTTATTCTCTTTTGGTGTAATAGCATCATTTAAGCTATCTCGAGACATTAAATCTTTTTTACTTTATTTTATTTACTTATTCCGCTTGCTGGCATGGACATCTGGAGCCTTAACCACTGTAATAAAACAGATTATTTTTAAAGCTGAATGATGATAAAAAGAGGAATGTAAAATGAATATAATTTTTATTGCTATGGAGGTAGTGCCTGCTAAAGACGGCGCATTCACTGGTGGGTTGGTTAATAATGTAATTAGGTTATCAAAATCTATGACGAATGCAGGACATAACGTGAAGATAATTACCACAGATGTAAATAGATCATTAGAAAAGGAGACGCAAGAATTTAATTGGGGCACGGTTCGTGCAATAAATGTGAATGGTAAATATTCATCGGTTAGAAATAATATAGATTTTCTGTTAAAAATTATACCTGTCCTAAAAAACGAAGAAAAACTTAATAAAATAGATATGATCCATGTGCATTCCGCGTATTCTCTCTTTAGTGCGGTATCGTTTTTAGCATCATTTTTTTTGAAAAAACCCGTCATATTCACTCTGTATTCTCCTGCTTATAATGCGCCATTAAATGATCGCAAAGGATTTTATCAAGTTCTCTCATCCGGCTTATTTACAAAATTTTTCTTAACGAGATCAGGGAAATTAAGCTGTCTAAGTCAAAACATAAAAAGATCGCTTAGTGACTTAGGCATTGAGAAAGATATTAAAATTATACCACCAATAGTAGATCCTGGAGTATTTAGCCCAAACCTGAATGCTTTTAAGAAAAGGAACGAATTAGGGATACATAATGCCTCAAAAGTAATCCTTTACTGTGGTAGTTGGACAGAATGGAAAGGTGTGCACTTGCTAGTTCAATCGCTTGAGGAATTAAAAAAAGATTTCCCAGATATTAAACTAATAACTGCATGGGGTGAGCCTTATGATTGGTATGATGAGCGTAAAAGCAAGTTAAATGAGCTAATTCATCTCTTAGGATTGCATGAAAATATTATAGAGCTAGGTGTAGTAAATGACATGCAGAACTTGATGGCTGCATGCGATATTTTTGTAGCACCATTTTTAAATATAGATGGCGTTGCTGATCCACCATTATCTATTCTTGAAGCAATGTCATGCGGAAAGATTGTAGTTGTTACAAAAGTAGGAAGTTTGCCGCAAATTATTAAGGAGGGATCGAACGGTTTTTTGGTTAATCCTAATGATGTTTATGAACTCACTGGTGCTTTGAGAAATGCTCTTTTTTATTTGGAAAATGGAAATAAGATCGGGATAAATGCCGCAGATTATGTATCTAGATATTATAGTTCGTCCACTGTTACACGCATCCTTCTTGATATCTACGACGAACTTAAGAACGAGGTCAAGAGTTAATTATGGTCACTATTTCAGTTATCGGTATTGATGGTTGTGGCAAGACAACTCAATGCAAGCTATTAGTCGAAAGGCTGAAAGATGGTGGGTATGAGGCTATGTATGTAAGGCCAATTTACTTATTGATCAATCTTTTACCACAATTCATTAGTGGTAAGCTAGAAGGTTGCTCTCTAATTAGTCCTAGACAAATATCAACATCTTCTGCGGAAAAATCGAAGAGATTTAATACGTTGCATATGTTTAGAAAACCAGTTTTGTTGTTTTTCGGTTTTTTTTATATCTTAATAACTTGTTTACTTTTGAAGTTTGCTATTGGAAAAGATAAAATTGTCATATGTGATAGATATTTTATTCAATTTCTTTACGATTTATATGGTGAAAAAGCTAAATTAATTTTAAGATTAATTCCTAAACCAGATATTGTATTTTATATTAATGGGGACGTCGATCTTATGTATTCAAGAATGAGCCAAAAATCTGACAGGGATATAGAAAAAAATTATTATAATAAAGTAATTTCTTTTTTTAAAGAAATTTCTGTGAGTAATAATTTTATTTTAATAAATGCCAGTAAAAACAAAGAAGTCGTTTCAGACTCAATTTATAATTATTCAGTTAAATATTTAGAATCGCATGGTGGTTTCATATGAACAAAATATCTCCTATTCGTATTATGATATCTGTCGCTTACTGTGGACTATTGGATGATGAATCTTTAACAAGATTAAGGGATGATAAACGGTTTTTAAAGCATGTATTGCGCTTAACTGAGATTAATGGACTTTATTATCTCTTTATACTCAGGCTTAAGGAAATAGGACTTGATTTAACTTCAGAAGAACGGTTTAATCGTGAACTGAAGAAGCAAGAAGATTTCAAAAGGACACTTACCTTACTGAATGAAATATCAAGTACTAAGCAAATAAATCATATCCTTATTAAATCATGTATAGATATTCCTCATGTACCTAGGGATGTCGATGTTTTAATTCATAGTAGTGAAAAAGAGCTATTTATTAATGCATTGAAAGAATACGGATTGAAACCAGTTTATTCTACAGATGTAGAAACTGCACTCAGCAAAGATGGATATCTGAAGGTCGATATATATACTGAAACGAAATATGTTACATATAGTTTCTTAAGCGAATCTTTTTTATGGAAATCAATTGTTTGTACAAAGATCTTTGATGAAGAGCACTTGATATTGAACAACGAAGCTAATCTACTACTTTTATTTGCGCATAGTTTATACGGGCATAGGAGTATGACTTTTCTGGATTTCCTACAAATCAACCATAATTTATTAAACTCTAATTTAGATATTTGTGAAAATTATGCATCTGAAAATAAATGGCTTACAACATTTCAGATGATCTTGGAGGAATTTAATAGATTAAGCTCAATGATACGTTCTGGACAATCCAATGGGCTAGTCTTTCCTTATAAATTTAGGCCGAATTTTATTTTTAATACGATAGGAAAAATAAATGGCATTCACTTGACAAAGAAAACATTAATATTCCTATATTTATCTTTGATAATCGATAGTTCACTTCTTGAATTAAAAAAACATGAATGTTATGATATTTTATTAAATCATAACTCTATTCGGACTACCTTTAATTCCTTTAATTATTTCGTCCGACATGCGTGCGGAGACACAAAAAGCAAATAATAAAACATATTTCTGGCACCTTCAGCATAATGACGCGACAATAGTGTTATTTGGTGAATATGTTGAATAGATCTATTCATTTAAAATTAAAAATTATTCATATAAAATATTCTCTTCTCGGACTATTAGCAGTAGCAATAGCTGTATTATATTTAAAACAATTTTATAGTTTTATATTTTTGACTCTATTTATTTTTTTAGGAATACTTCTATCGATTATATTTCGAAATAATTCTCATCAAAGTGTTGAGCGATTTGCTGCAAATTTAAATCCTAAGATATTATCCGTGCTTTTCTTTTTATCGATTTCGCTATTATTATTATCATTACTTCTGGGCACAAACATTAAAACTATATCATTTTATTTATTACTGTCTTTATGTGCTAGTATTCTTGGGACAGAAATTATATGTCAGAATAATAATAATAATAATAATAATAATAATAATAATAATAATATATTGTTATTTAAAATATATATATTATGTTTAATTGTGTTTCTATCTAATCAAATTGTTTTCCCATTAGGGATTGGTGGGGCCGATTCGTATAAGCATCTCTCGACAATCCAAGGAATCGTAGATGGCGGATATATACTGCCTGAATATGTTTATTCATTTACTCCGCTCCACCATTTACTTATATCCATTTCGTCAGAGATATCATTATTGAACTATAAGATTCTATATTATATACTAGGCGCATTCGTCATGTCTTTGTGTACTTTGGTTTTATATCTAATAGGAAAAACATTTATATCCGAAAGGGTAGGACTATTATCTGCCCTTATATATCCATATAATGATTACATTTTATTCTGGAGTTCACACCCAGCACAACTCACTTATTTGATGCCTTTAATGTGTTTCTTATTTTGGGTTTTTCTACTTAAATCGAAGAAAAATTCAGTCGGCTATAGTATAATCGCTTTGACTTTAATCATAGCTATAATATTTTCACATCATTATTCTTCATTTATTATTTTTTTAATCTTAATTTCATTTCTCATCAGCGATTCTTTTATAAATAAGAAATATAAATTAGCTAATAACATTTATATTGGGTTAATCCTGTTTCTAATTGTAAGCCTTTTTTCCCACTGGGTTTTTTATTCAAATCTTATTAATACTTTTTCCGAAATTATTGATAATTATTTTACTACTTTGGTTGGTTTAATAAAATTGGACTCTTCTTATATTGCACCTAGTTCAGATTATGATCGTATATCTTTGAATTTGATCTTCTTAAACACTATTGGTTCTAGCTTGTTACTTATGCTATCATCATATATATTTTTTGATTTATTTAGAAAACCAAGCCATTTCAGATACGTAACGACTATCTGGATGTTATTTACCTTTTCATTGATAGGTCTCGGCGTCTTTTTCCATTTCCAGTGGCTATTACCAAATCGGCTATACGTTTTCTTGCAGTTATTTTGCCTTATTTTTTTAGCTAGTCAAGCTTTAAATCAGCTCAGTAATTTAAATAGAAAATTTATTATTTTATATTTATTGTTGATATTTTCTATCGTTTTCTTTTCATCAGCATCCACTATAGCAGGGTTCGAAACAAGCCTATTCAAGGGTGATCAACCATACGTCAAACTATATGAAACGCCTCAAGAATTAACGGCTGAGAACTGGGTGGAAAGCCATATCCCACCAGGCATTATTATGTATCCAAGTAGAAGCCTCTATCCTCCTGATATGTATTTAGTCTGGGCAAAGGAGTCCATTCATCTCTTAGAAGAAATTCCTATATATACTACAAATAATACAATTAATATATCCGCGATATATCGTGGGTCGTTTATTTTGTTCAGTATGTATGACATGCAAATCGGCCTCCCCTATTATTGGGGTACTGGCTTTTGGGGGGGTGGAGGGGTAATAAAGCTAAGCAACAACAATTATAATAAATTGGATAGTTATAAAGGCCTTGATTTAATTTATAATACAAAAATAACAACTGTATATTATATGGCAGGCGAACATCAAACCAAACATAAAAATACAGAAAATTTGAGG
>DIVM01000072.1 GCA_002435835.1 Firmicutes bacterium UBA6132 | reverse complement strand
TTCATTAAAGGAGTTACTTCTTTTGATTCAATTTTATTTTCTGATACATTAACGTATAAGATTCGGTTTGTATAACCTTGTTCTATTGTACCAAGATCATATTTAAATTCTGTTAAAAGTTTTCGACCTTCTTTTAATTTATTAATATCCATGTTTTCATCTCCTTTTAATTTTCAGCTAATGCTTCTTGATATACTTCTACTGATATTGCTTTTTGAGGACATCTTTTAGCACAAAGTCCACATGCTATGCATTTAAAAGGTTCTAAATATTCATCATGCTGTCTCATCGCTACTTCAGGACAGAATCCTACGCACATTAAACACCCATNNAACACATATTTTTTTGTTTATTCTAACAACACCTAATTTATCCCTTGTTATAGCTTGTACAGGACAAATATCAATACATTCTCCACATTGGCTGCATACGTTTATCTCAGGTTTACTCTCTACTTCGTTTATTTGAATGCACGATTTAAACTTATCTTTAGTTTTAAAATAAGTTGTTGAACATACTTCTTCGCATTGACCGCATTGAATACATTTACTTTGATCTTTAGCTAAATATTTCATGACACGCCTCCCTAAATTATATAATTTATTAATTATTTACTTACGGTTTATCTTTTATTAATTATAATAAAATTTTGAAAAAATTACAATACAATTTAGTAGGTTCCACTATGTCAAAACTTACTTTTAGTTTTATTATTATTAATATTTTTACTTTACTTGAATTCTTAATTTATTCAAATAAAAAAGCTTAAAAACTAAGTTAACTTAATTTTTAAGCTTTTTACTCATTAAATGTTCTTTAATATGTTTTCTATTTTTTCTTCATCAAATAAATATTTTGTATTGCAAAAATGACAAACAGTTTCTATTGCTTCATCTTCTTCAATTATTTTTTGAAGATCTTTTTTTCCCAAT
The DNA here is from genome assembly GCA_002435835.1 of Firmicutes bacterium UBA6132. Next base: position 17,590 of record DIVM01000072.1, on the reverse strand, counting down.
GATACAAGGGCCTTTTCCATTCTATCATATGAACAATCACAATTAAATGCAACTGGTATTTTATCAGTTATTTCTATTTCAAAATCTTTAAAAATTTCTTTTGCTATGTCTTCTACATCTTTAGCATTATCAAAATAATTAGATACTGATTGTAAATTATTTAATGTATTTTCTAATTTTGCAAGGTCTTCTTCATCTATAAAAGGAAGTGTTTGAACTATAAATCCACCAGCTGATTTTATATGATAATCTCTATCAACTAAAACACCTAAACCTACAGCTGAATTTTGCTGTTCTGATGCTAAATAATAAGCAGCTATATCTTCGCCAATTTCACCTGTAATTATATCAGTACTGCCATAATAAGGTTCCTTCATTCCTATATCCATAATAACTGTAACTTTTCCATTAGTACCTACTGCATTACCGACGTCAAGTTTTCCATTTTGCTTTAATTCAAGGTCTACATTGGGATTATCAATATATCCTTTTATATTTCCAGAATTATTCGCAACAACTAAAATAGTCCCAGCAGGTCCTCCTCCGTTTATGCTAACTGTTAGTTTGTCATTTTCATTTTTCATCATATAACCCATCATTAATCCAGCTGTAAGAGTTCTTCCTAAAGCTGCTGATGCAGTTGGTGTAGTTAAATGAAACTTTCTTGCAGTTTCAACTGTATCCGTTGACTTTACCATAAATAGTCTAAATGTTTTTTTCTTATCTATTGCTCTGATCATGTAGTCCATTTTATTAGTGCTCCTTGGTACTTTAATTTAATTTACATATAAACACTGCTCTCAGTGAATTCTCAGAATATTTAACATTATTATAATCATCATATATTTCTATATCACTAAAACCACAAGATTTTAGATTAGATGAAATTTCATTTGCTATATGTATGTATTGTGTCTGAAATTCTGTAATTCTATTATATTTTTCATTTTTTTCTTTAACAAAAAAATTAATTTCAACATTTACTTCATTCGATTCTTCTTCTATCATATTTTCCCAAACATAAAATACATCACCGTCATCATAAACATATGTATCATTAAATGTAGTTTCATATTTATAATCTGTACTAATATCAAATAAAAATATGCCTTGCTTTTTAAGATGTTGCTGTACTCTTTGAAAAAACAACAAAACTTCCTCTTCATTTAAATAATTAACACCATCACAACAACAAATGCATGCATCAAATTTATCATCTATTTTAAAATCAATCATATTTTGGTTTAAAAGTTTTACTCCAGTATTTCTATCAAGTTTTTCATATGCTTTCATAAGCATGTCCTCTGATAAATCAAAAGCAGTTATCTTATAATTTTCAGACAAAATGCTTGTGATATTTCCAGTACCACAAGCAGCTTCTAAAATTTTATTTTTCTTTCCTAATTTTTCTTTGATGAAGGCTGTCCATTTATTGTAGTCCATATCGACATTCATCAACAAATCATATATTTGAGAGAATTCTTTATAGCTATCGTTGCTCATATTATTCTTTCCTTTTCCTTTTCTTGGCAGTCATAATTCCACCTATTCTGCCAGTTTCTTTAGCAGTTAAACCTCCCCAGCCTAATTCTTCAACTTTGTCCATTAAGCCAATTTCTTTAGCTATTTCAAGTTTTAACAAATCATCAGGTGTTAGTTCTTTTATTTTTTTCTTTTGTGCCATAATTTCCTCCATAATTCATTAATTAATTATAAGTTTATTATGGTTATATAAATAAAAATTATTCTTTATTATTTTTTTTAATCATTAAAATAGTTTTAATATCTTTTAAATAAACAAGGATTTTATTTAGTGTATATTGAATACTCACTAATATTACAAAAAGCATTATTATAAAAATTGCTTCTAACTTAAAATCCATGTTATCACCCCATTTTACGTTAATTTATATATATTTTAATTATTTATTATTCATTAATCAATTTTATCTTTTAGTTTTTGCTGATAATTTTTATAACTTACTAAAACGCTAATCAAAAATGCTAGGGCCGCACTTATAAACGGCAATTTGTTGCCCCATGCATATATGAAACCAGCAAATAAAGATCCAGTTATCATACCAGCAGATCTAACAGAATTAAAAACTCCTGCAATTATACCACTAGTTTTAGAATCATATCCATCTATTACAAGTTCCTGCTGTATTGGCAAATACATTGCATTGAACATAAAAAATACTATGTTTGCTATAAAAAACTGTGTAACACCAGAAATAAATATTACAATGAACGATGATATACTGCAAAGTAACAACACATATATTATTGATTTTCTTGAATTAGTTTTTCTAACTATATATATATTTATAGTGAAGTTTGCTATTAAAGTAACTATTCCAATTACTGCTTTAATTATACCGTTATATGATGAAGATAAACCAAGAGCCTCTTTAATATAATAATTAAATGCATTATCAAAAGCAGTTGTAGCAAAACTTGTTAAAAAAACAGCCCATAAAAAAGTTATTAAAGTTTTAGTTAATGATCCTTTTAATTGTAAAAAAGAGCTAAAAGGATTTATATCTAAACTACTTGACAATGTAAATTTAGAATTTTCACTTTGTGGGTCTTCCATCAAATAATAAGCTATTATCCCAATTAATACTAAAAACCCAAACTGAAGCATGAATACATACATCAAAGATTTAGTTCCTAATACTCCTCCAAGAAAATATCCAAAAGCTGAACATGCAGAGGTTGTTGCCGCATAATAAGTCATATAACGACCTCTATTTTCATCATTAGATAAATTTATTATGTATGCCATTGAACATACAACTGTTGCACTGCTTGTAAGTCCGCTGAAAAATCTTGCTATAATAGTTGCTGTAATATTATCAGAAATTCCAAAGGCCATTTGAGCCACTGCATAAAATGGCATGGATAAAGCAAAAATTTTACCATGACCTATTGTATCACCTAATTTCCCCAGAGCAGGAGCAGATAAAAACACAGCTAAACTCATTGAAGCAAATGATACACCAAACATATAATCAGGAAAATTTAACTCAGTAAACAAAGTTGGTGTAATAGGATGAACAACATTAGCAAAAATAGAAAACAATCCGTAAAATGTTAATATTTTAAACAGCGGTGATTTTTTCATTATGACCCCTTTTATTTAACAAACTTATGAATCCACAGAAAAATAAATTTTTATATACTCTATGTTAAAAAACAAGAGACTTTATTATAAGCCTCCTCTATCGTTTATGATACAGCAAGTGATTCAAGGCCTATAGTACTTGAATTTTAAATATCCGTTTATAAAATTATGTATTCCTAACACAAGATTATTATTTAATTATATTAGCATAGTAATATTTACATTTCAAGTCAATTTTTATTTATTAAAAAGTTGATCAATTTATTTTTTTTAACAAGTTTTAATTGTATACATAAAAAAAGCATTTTTTATATTATATGAAAGTAATACTTTCCTTTCCGATAATAAAAAAATACTATCTCAATTAGAATTTTATATTCTAATTGAGATAGTCATTTTTTGAAATATTATTTAGTTATATTTATCTTCCTTTAAACCAGAGAACTATTTTGACTCAACCAAGGAATTTATCTTTTCCATTTTTGGTTGCCCATATTCATCATAATCTTCTTTAAATGTATCATACTTAAACGGATTCGCAGCTACTTTAATTAGACACCATGTTATTGGAACTAATATAATTAAAGTAGGTATACCTCCAAGATTTGATAATGATTTTAGCCCATCAAGCCCTGCAAAAGTCATAGTTATCCATGCTACTGCACCAAGCATAACTCCCCAAACTATTTTAAGCCCAGGTTTTGTTTCTGGATTATCCGGAGAAATTCCAAAACTACTTAATCCTGCAAGAGTTGAACACATAGCATCAGACCCAGCAACATATGTGATTATTGCCGTAACAACAAATACGAGACTAATGATATTTGATAATGGTAGACCTCCAAAAAAGGCATAGGTTACCATATCGTTTCCTTGAGTTGTTAAAACCTCTCCTAAATTTATATTTTCGAATATCTGCATATGTATAGCTTGACCACTGAAGAATGTAAACCAAATTACACTGAACAATGATGACAAGAAAACATTAATACCTATAACAGTTCTAATTTTATATCCATAAGAAATACGACCTAAGAAAATACCACTTACAGGTGCCCATGCCATCCAGATAGCATAATACCATATAGTCCACCATACAGGCCAATCGTCCCCTGCAGCTGCTCCTGTAAAAAAGTTCTTTTCAAAGAAATTGCCTAAGTAATCTCCAAAGCCTTCAAGGCCTAAGTTAACACAGAATAAAGGGGCTCCGAATACAATAACCCATCCTAAAAGAAACATGAATATATAGAAATTAAATTTTGACAGATTTTTCAATCCATCAGATAAGCCGACAATTGCAGAAAAAACAAATGCTGCTACTATACCGAAGCATATAATGAAATTTAACATTGCACTGCCTTCAATGCCGAATACAGTACGTAATCCACCTGAAACCGCCATTGTTCCAACTCCCAAAGTATTAGCAACTCCACATACCATTGCAAATAAAATGACTGAGTCAACTAATTGACCTGTTTTTCCATTTACTTTTTCATCGCTAAGTATTGGAGAAAGCATTGAAGAAATAGTGAAAGTTTTCTTCATATTATAGTAAGCAAATGCGAACATTACACATGGAACCCCATATATAGCATATGGTGTAAAAGTCCAATGTAAAAATATTGTTGACATTGCAAATATAGCAGATTCTGGAGAATTAGGAGTGATGCCATAAGATGCAGGTGGTTGAGTAACATGGAAAATTGGTTCTAATGCTCCCCAGAATAATATTCCTATTGCCACTGTCATTGCAAGACACATTGTGAAATAGGCAAACATACCAAATTCTGGCTTTGCTTTGCTTCCGCCTATTTTAACTCTTCCTATAGGCATAAAACAAATAACAATACATACGAAAAACATAACTACAGTAACTAATTCATAACCAGCACCAAAAAATTTCATGGACCAAACAGTTACATTAGAGAGAGTTTTAGAAAATGTTTCAAGATTAAATAATGAAAATGCTACTGCTACAATTAACAATACAAAAGATGGCCAAAAAACTAATGGCCTTATTTTTGTTTTCATAAATATACCTCCAATTAATTATTTTTCATATAAAATAAGCTTTCTATTAAAAGATAATCATTCATAAATTTTACTCTATAAAGTAAAAAATATTATTACTAAAAAATATTATTGCTTGTTACTTAATTTTGAATCAGCCAGTTATAATTTTACCATCCTCCCTTAATATTGTCTTGATATATTTTCACAATCAACCTCCATCCCTTAAAGCTTGTATTTAAACCCATAATGTTATTGCAATTGTTTTCACTAATGATAAAAAATTATCTAACATATATTTCTTTATCAATTAATTACAATATAAGCAAATATAATGCCATTTAACTATGATTTATGTAAATATTTTTACTAATGCTGAAATTTAAAACAAATTATTTTTTAAATTACATTTAACTCAGTAATTTTAGTAACATTATATATATATATAATGAATATATGTTGCTTTTTGCTGCAAATAAATATTGCATTGAGCAAAATTATTTTGCAGTATATACAAAATTCTATGTTCATTTCTATAGCATTTATTACCTAACAATACTGCTTAAAGCCGTTAAACCAGCAATAAATTGATATTGTATATTTTCATTTATTATATTAAAATATATAAAGGCTCATCAATTATAACATAGGAAGTGAGAAACATGAAATTAACTGATATAGTAATAATATTAAATGAACATGACCACATTCTGTCCATTGATTGGAAAAACGAACAATTAAAAAAAATATATAAAAGCACATGGGATACATATATAGGCAAAAATTTAGAGTCAATTTCAGATATTAATATCAATATTGAAACTGAAACTTTATTTTGGAAAGATGAATGTTTTATTTATGATAAATTAAAAACATCTCATAATGAAAATTTTTTAATGTTAAAAAGAAAAGACTATAAGGAATATTTATATGAACAAAGTTTTGACAGAATGAATGATGGTATTCAAATATATGACAAAAATTCGTGCGTCGTATATATTAATAAAGCGAGCAAAAGGATTTCTTCAATTTCTGATGATGAAGAAATTGCCGGAAAGCATCTTGAAGATTTATATGATTTAAATAATTCTTACAGTACAGTTCTAACTACTCTCAGAACTCAAGCACCAGTTATTAATAGATTTGATAATTTCAAATTGAGAAATGGCATTAATATAACTAGTGTAAATACTGCTTATCCAATATTTTATGACAAGGAACTTGTTGGGGCAATTTCTTTTGATCAAGATGTAAACGTTATAGGTGAAAACATTGAAAAATTAGAAAACATAAAAAAAACAATGCTCGAACAAAGCATATCTTTTGAAAATAAATTAAAAGATAATAAATATCATTTTTCAGATATTATAGGTAAAAACAAATCATTGCTTGAAGCCATAGAATTATCTAAAAAAGTTTCAGTTCAAGACTGTAACGTTTTAATATATGGAGAAACTGGTACAGGTAAAGAAATGTTTGCTCAAAGCATACATGAAGAAAGTGGAAGAAAAGACAAAAAGTTTTTGGCAATAAATTGTGCTGCTGTACCTGAAACATTAATAGAAAGTATGTTATTTGGTACTACTAAAGGGGCATTTACAGGTAGCGTTGACCGTATTGGACTATTAGAAGAAGTAAACGGGGGAACTTTATTTCTTGACGAACTAAATTCAATGAGTTTAGGTATGCAGTCTAAAATCCTTAGAGTAATACAAGAAAACAGTTTTCGAAGAGTAGGTGGAGAAAAAGATATTCATATCAATGTAAGGTTTATATCATCTTGCAATGAAGATCCTTATAAAATAACAAATGAAAATTTATTAAGGAAGGATTTATTTTATAGACTATCAACAGTTATAATAGAAATTCCACCACTTAAAAATAGGATTGATGATTTAGAAATTCTTATAAAAAATTGCCTTAAGCAAAATATACATAAATATTTTAAAAATGTTAGTCATATTGATGAATCTGTAATAGAAATATTAAAAGATTACAAATGGCCGGGTAATGTAAGAGAATTATATCATGTTGTAGAATATGCTCTTAACGTTATAGAAGGCAACTCATGGAATATTTCGCATTTGCCTAAATACATTACAAACTATTATAAAGAATATAATGAAAAACCAATTGATTATAGTGATTATAACTATAACGACATATCTAAAAAAGATCTTCAATGCATAATGGATAGTTATGAAAGTAATATTCTTAAAAAAGTTTTAGATCATCACGGCTTTAATATATCAAAAACTGCGGAATCCCTTGGTATCAAAAGACAAAGTTTACAATATAGAATAAAAAAATATGGTATTGTTGTTTAAAATCAAAAAACTTACAAAGCAAACAAAAATAATTTGCTTTGTAAGTTTTTTATTATAATAAGATTTATGTTCTAATCAAATTTGCAGATCTTATTCACAAATTTAAAATTTCAACTCTCCAATTTCATTTTCTACTATATCAACAATTGTCATTTCTTGAATTTGTTTTAAAATATACTCAATATCAGGGTAAATATATCTATCTTCATTTAAAATAGGCACGTTTTTTCTTATAAAATCATGCACTTTTTCCGTTACAGAAGATTGTTTCAATGGTTTTAATAAATCAATAGCTTGTAAACTTATCATGAATTCTATTGATACCATGTATTGAAGTTTTTTAGCTACAATTAAAGCTTTTTTTGCTGCAAAATAGCCCATGGATACAGGGTCCTCCTGATTTGCACATGTGGATATACTATCAATTGTTGACGGATTAGAAAGAACCTTAATTTCTCCTAACAGACCTGCAGCTGTATATTGAGGAATCATATATCCATTATTCAATCCTGGTTTAGCAACTAAAAATGCAGGCAATCCATCATTTAAATTCCTGTTCACCATTCTATCTATGCAGCGTTCCACTAAGTTTCCTATAATTGATGCAGCTATACACAACATATCCGAATGGGAACCTACAAATGAACCGTCAAAATTACCACACATTAATGCATCATCTATATTATTTTCACTAAATAATTCTGGATTATCGCTTGAAGAATGCATTTCGTTCATAATTACTTCATAAGCTTCTTTAATCAATTTTTTACAGGCTCCGTTTATTTGAGGCATTGCTCTTAAAACGTAAGCATCCTGAACTTTATCATTTATATGTTTTTGACTTATTTCACTTTCCTTTAGCATTTTAAGCATATTTTCTGCTGATGATATTTGTTCGCTATGTTTTTTTGCATTGTGAATCCGAGGATCAAGAGCTTTTATAGTAGCTCTAAGAGCTTCATATACTAATGCTCCAGCAATTTCAATATTTTTCATAGTAACTATCATTTCATAAAGTGCTAATAGTGCTAATGCAGTAACCGTCATAGTTCCATTAAGAAGAGATAACCCTTCTTTACATCCAAATTCCACAGGTATTAAATTATATTCTTTTAAGACATCCAAGGATGGAATTTTTACATTATCCTTTAAAATATATCCTTCACCCATAAAAGTAAGAGCTATATGGGCTTCTACTCCAAGGTATCCTACAGAACCTTCTCCAGGTGTAAAAGGAATAATATCATTATTTAAAAATTGCTTTATTAACTCTAATGTATTTAATGAAATACCAGAACGTCCTTTGCCTGTATTTAAAATCATCATAAGTAAAATCGCTCTTACCTGTTCATTATCTAAAGGATTACCTACAGCACAGGCATGGGATCTGACTATATTTTTTTGTAAATTTACAGCATCTTTTGCAGAAACCATATATCTTACATTTTCACCAAACCCTGTAGTAACGCCATAAATTATTCTTTCTTCTTTTAAAAATCTATTTATAATGTTTCTGCTATTCATTACATTCAAGGTAAATTCTTCACTAAACAAAATCTCTGCTTTATATTTCACTATAGCAATAAATTGCTCTAAGGACAACATGCAATCTGTAATAACTACAGTTTTAATATTTTTTACATTCTTAACAGTTAATACATCCATTTTAAGCCTCCTATGTAATATAATATTAAAAATGCAGCTTTCCTATAATTTGCTCAACACAATCAATAATTTTTTCATTTTTAATAAGTACTGCCACATCTTCTATAAAGGGATGAAGGCTAACATCCGTTGCTATAAAAGGAACAACTTGCCTTATGGTATCATACACTTTTTTTGTAGCACTTGAGGGTTTTAAATCATCATAAAAATCTAATGCTTGAGCTGCGCATATTAATTCAATAGCAAATATATATTTTGACAATCCAACACATTCATAAGATTTTAATGCTGCATTATATCCCATACTTACATAATCTTCTTGATTTGCACATGTAGTAATATTATCTATTGTTGCAGGGTGTGATGCAATCCTCATCTCACCTAAAATTCCTGCAGCTGAATATTGTACTATCATCAAACCGTTATTTAATCCTGGTTCTTTATTTAAAAATGCAGGCAAATCGCTTACATGTCTGTTTACCAGTCTATCAATTCTCCTCTCAGACATTTTTGATAAATTAGTTATTGCTATAGCTAAAGTATCTGCTGACATTCCAACATATGAACCATCAGCATTACATCCCATTAGGGCTATTCCATCATTGTTTTCACCATCAAATATTAATGGATTGTCTACAGAAGAATTAAGTTCAATTTCTAATGTTTTCAAACAATCCTTAATTATTTTTTTTACTGCACCATGTAGCTGCGGCATACATCTTATTGACAATGCGTCTTGCAATTTGCTTCCTTTATACTTCTCAATTATTTCACTATCAGATAAAATGTTTCTGATATTATTAGCAGTGTATCTTTGATCTTCATGTGGTCTTACTTTCATTAATCTGTCGTCCATGGCCATAAGTGTTCCTTTAAGTACTTCTAATGTTAAAGAGCCAGATATGTCACTAATCTTTGCTATAGAAATTGCATCATATAAAGCTAATGATGTAATTGCAGTAACTGATGTTGTTCCTGAAACAATAGTTAAACCTTCTTTAGATGATAGTGTAATTGGCATTAAATTTAATTTTTGGTAAACTTCTTTACTGCTTAAAATTTCATTTTTATAATAAACTTTTCCTTCGCCAATTAAAACTTCACCTATATGAGCCTCTAAACATAAATATCCAACAGATCCATGACGGGGTACAAATGGAGTTACATCATTATTTAACAAATTTTTTATTAAATTTAATGTTTCAATTTTAATTCCTGTATAACCTGTTCCAAAATGAACCAGCATTACAAACATCATTGCTCTAACGCATTCTTTTTCTAAAGGTTCACCAACAGAACATGCATGTGATAATATAGTATTTCTTTGGACAATTTCCCTATCATTTTCATTTATGAATTTATTGCAATTATCTCCAAGGCCTGTAGTTATTCCATAAATCGCTTGTCCTTCCTTGCTGAATTTATCTACGTATTTTCTACACTTATTAACTCTGCTAATATATTCTTCTGAAAATTCTACACAATAATTATATCTTGATACATTTACAACATCTTTAATACTGACTTTATTTCCTAATATTATGTTTTTCATTTTATCTATAATAATCTGCTTTTAAGCAAATTCTCCTTCCAATGTTATATATAATTATTAGCAAATACAATGCCACTTTATTAAGAACTATGTTTACAATGTAATTATGTTGTAATTTTAGCTCTCTGGCATTTAAATCTCATTTTTTTCATTAATTGCACATCATTTTTTTATAACAAAACTTTCTATAAATTATACATTAAAGCTAAATTATTTTGCATTATGCAAAATAATTTTGCATTGATTGCAATTAAGATATCTTTACCTGAACATAATTCAATCAAATTAAACAATATAAAAACTTTAAAAGCAGGTATCCATTTTCACGGGCACCTGCTTTTAATGAATTTTTTACTATAATATTATAATAATTATTATTTCATAAATGATATAGCATCATATACAACACCTTTAACTGCACGTTCTTTATAGAGTTTCTCATGTTCATATATTTTAAGTTTAGATTCACGTTTGCGATTTATTCTAATGGCTTTTATTTTATTTGAAAGAAAAGTTGAAAGAGCATCAAGACTTTCTGTTTCAAAAGGTCTGTTACCCAAAATTTCATTTATTTCCTCTATCTTTAATGGTTTATTATCAATGGCTCCAATATATGCTTCAATATCTAAGTATTCATCTTTTATTCTTTTCCATGATAAACAAAAAGATATTTGAGCAATTGTAACTTCTGTTCGGCTTCCTAATTTAACAAAACAGCTTTTTTTATCATGCTTAATAGGAAGCCAAATTGCCATTAATAATTCATTCTTATTTAAAGTAGTTTTACCTGATTCAGATAAAAACTCATTTGCACTGATTCTTCTTAACAAACCTTCAGAATTAAATATTTCAAATTCTCCATTGAACAACATGATACAAGGCAGCACATCCCCCGCTGGATTAGCATTCATAATATTGCCACCTATGGTTCCTTTATTTCGAATCTGAGGAGAACCTACATGATCACATGCCATAGATAATGCACTAAAATAAGTTTTAATTTTATCATTTAAAGCTGCTTCTGTGTGTGTAACCATTGCACCTATTCGAATCCAACCATCTATTTCAGTAATACTCTTCATTTCATTTATATTACATAAACTAAGATAAGTATCAATTTGCGGCTTTTTTTCTCGAATAGATACCATTAAATCTGTTCCTCCAGCCAACAAAGCAGACTTTTCTGTCAAACTTTTAAGACCTTTCTGTAATTCTTGCAAATTTTTAGGCTGCAAATAATTAACATGTTCAACAGACATTATGATTCCTCCTTATTGCTATTGTAAGCTGCATCCTTAATACTTTCTTTTATTTCTTTATATCCTGAACAACGGCAGAGATTACCTGATATGGCTTTTTTAATTTCTTCATCAGTAGGATGCAGATTAGAAAGCAGTAACGCTTTTGCTGTCATCACCATTCCAGATGTACAGAACCCACATTGAATGGCACTTTTCTTAATAAAAGATTTTTGAATTGCATCCAATTCTCCGTTTTTCTCCAACCCTTCAATAGTTATAAGTTCTCCTCCTTCAAGTTGTCCTACAACTGTCATACATGAATGAATTGCTTTATTATTAAGAATAACTGTACATGCACCACATTCTCCCACGCTACATCCTTCTTTAGTACCTGTAAGATGAAGGTCCTCTCTTATAAAATCAAGAAGCCTGCGTTCGCCAGGTATCTCTATATTCATATTTTCTCCGTTTAAAATAAAATTAAGTTTCATATTAATTCTCCTCATATAATGCTTCTAAAATAACAGACGGTGTCAATGGTGCTTCTGTAAGTTTTGTTCCAAGTGCATTATTTACAGCAGCAACAATAGCAGGAGCAACTGGAACTACTACAACTTCTCCAATGGATTTCGCGCCAAAAGGCCCATTTTCTTCCTCTTCTTCTATAAAAATAGTTTTATAATCCGGCATGTCAAATGCATTTGTAACCTCATAGTTCTTCAAATTGTCTATAAGGGTTTTCCCTGTTTTAGGATGAATTTTGATATCTTCACACAAAGCAATTCCAATACCCTGCTGAATTCCGCTACCTACTTGTCCTCTGCATATTTCAGGATTTATAGCTTTTCCTATATCATGCACGGACAGACAATCTACAACACGTACCATACCTGTAAAAGTATCAACTTCAACTTCTGTAAAATGAGCAGCTGGAACTCCTGGTCCTTCACTTGCATTGTAAGAATATGTTTCATAAACATCTTCTCCCATAACTGTAATGCAATATTTTGAAACATCTTTTAAATCAATTCTTAAATTAGGATTATTTTCTTTATAAAAAACTCCATCCTCATATATTAGATGACGATCATTACATTGTAAAGCAATTGATGCAACAGTCCTTGCTTTTACCAACAATTTTTCACAACAGTGTTTCACTGCATTTCCAAGGCAATAAACAGTTCTACTTGCATAACATCCATAATCATAAAGACTTACTTCTGTATCTACCTCTCCAAGTTCTATGAGCTCAATATCCATTTCCATTACTTCTGCAGCAATTTTCTTCATTGCCAATACAGTTCCACAGCCATGATCATGGATGCCTACATTGACAATTAAACTTCCATCTTCCTGCAAGCGTATAGCAGCATTTGCCATATCTACCATGTAAGGATAAAACGAACTGGTATGTGAAGATACTGCCATTCCAATACCATAACGATACCTTACATTCTTATTCTTTTCTTCACATTCTTTTTTTCTTTTTTCCCACTCAAAAGCATCCCTTCCTTGAATAAGACATTTTTTAAAATGTGCATTGCCTATAGGAACTTTTTTAATAATATCCATTTCATATTCATTTTTAACATTTTTAAGTCTTAATTCTATGGGGTCCATTTTCATTTCTTCTGCAACTAAATTTAAATGATTTTCCAATGCTAGTGCTATTTCACATGAGCCCCAACTTCTAAAACTTCCATTAATAGGTGTATTAGTGCATACTGATTTTCCATCATAATGAAGATTTGACAATCTATATACCTTGCCGAGTTTTCCTCCCATTGTGCTTGTATAGCTTGGAGTAATGGTTTGATAAGCACCGCTGTCTAAAACTGCAGATACACTCAGCCCTTCAATTATTCCATCATTATGTATTTTACTTTCTACGGTAATATCGGCATTATGTTTAAGCATGGTATTAATTATTTGTTCTTCACGTGTAAAAACAAGTTTTACATCTGCTTTCAAATGTATTGCTGCATAAGCAGTCAATGGTTCAAGTATTGTTTCTTGTTTACATCCAAAAGAACCACCCATAACAGCTTTAATAACACGTACTTTAGAATATGGCATATTGAAAAAATCTGCTATTGTACTTCTTATTCCAAATGCTGTCTGGCATGGTGACCAAATTATAAGCTTGCCAGTTGATTTTTCAAAAAGTGCTCTCGAAGCATGTGTTTCCATAGTCAAGTGTGTAATACGTCCCATGTGTGTTTTGCTTTTGTAATAATTTTCTGCAAAACATCCATCATAATCTCCATAATTTATTTCAGGTACAACACAGATATTTCCTTCTTTATGTATTTTAACTGCATCAACTTTTAAAGCATTTTCAACTGTAATAGCTGTCGGTAACTCTTCATATTCTACTTTAATTTTTTGACATGCATAATCAGCAATTTCTTCAGAAATAGCAACTACTCCAGCAACTCTTTCACCCATAAAGCGAATATGTCTGTTAAATAGTTTCTCCTGATAAGGAACATTTTCATAATTTGCAACACGCCCTCTGTCAAATTTTGTATCTGGAGTATTTAAATATGTATATACTGCTTTTACCCCTTCAACGCTTTCTGCTTCAGAAATATCTATGTTTTTAATATACCCATGAGCAATTGTACTTGGTTTAAGTTTCATGTGCAGCATACCTATAGATTGCATATCACCGCAATACTTAACTGAGCCTGTAACTTTGCCATACGACATATCATTTGATAACTCTTTACCAATATATTGATAATCTTTTTCTTTTCTCAATATTTGTGCTCCTTTCAATTTATTAACCCTTATAAATTATTTAGATAAAAGAATTTACAATTATTTATCATACACAACAAAACATCTATCAGTATGTTTTCCATCAAAATTAATGAAAAGATAAATGTTTTCAACAATACGTTCACATAATTACAAGCAAATTCAATGCCATATTATATTGATTTATTTATTTTTATATTTACATTGGTATTTCAAGATTACTTCTAATATTTTTTTTATAAATTTAATAATATTTAACATATTTTAATAAACATAGGTATCTGTATCTTACCATATTGCAAAATGATTTTGCATTTAGCAAATTAATTTTGCACTACAAAATATTTATATATTTATTTTGCTTATTCAACTTAATTTAAAAATGCAGCGGATTCCATTTAGGAAACTGCTGCATTTTTAAATTAAGTACGGATAACAGGACTTGAACCTGCATAGGTTGCCCCACACGGACCTGAACCGTGCGCGTCTGCCAATTCCGCCATATCCGCAAACTCAAATTTAATAAAATCATGATAGCACAAAAAATGGTAATTATCAATATTTATTTGCGTTTGATCTACTATTCATTTTTCATAAAAAATAAAAAGGAAACCTTTAATATATATTTACTGTGTCTATTGACAAGTTTTATAGTTTTTTATAATATATAAATACTTATTAATCAATTATTATAAAAATAAATCTAACAATAGAAGGCATGAATATGATTAAGCATATAAAAACCAGCAATTCAAACAAAACCGATGATAAGCATAATCTAAGTAAGTACGTAGTATTAACCATGTATGCTCTTTCCTTGATTATTTATGGACTTATATTAGATAAGCCAATGAATATAATCAATGGTTTATACCAAATTTTTATCGAACCAGATTTACTCATTACAGACTATATTGGTGTTGGCGGAATAGGTGCAGCATTTGTTAATTCTGGATTATTAACTTTGATTTCCATTTTACTGCTGTATATATTAAAAATAAACATAAATGGAACTTCTATTGCTGCAGTATTTTTAATGGCTGGATTTTCATTGTTCGGAAAGAATCTATTGAATGTCTGGCCCATTATAATTGGAGTTTTTTTATTTTCGAAACTACAAAAGGATAGTTTTTCAAAATATATTTACATTGCCCTTTTCGGAACCAGCATGGCTCCTACAGTGACACAGGTCATTTATGGCTTTGGCTTTCCGGTATTTTTAAATGTATTATTTGGTGTTTTTGTCGGAATTGGGATAGGATTTTTTCTTCAACCCCTGTCTATTTTTTTGGTTAGAGTCCACCAAGGTTATAATTTATATAACATAGGCTTTACAGCAGGTCTTATGGGAACAATATTAGTTTCCTTACTAAAATCATATGGCTTTAAAACTCCTACTGTACTTATATGGACAACTGAGTATAATATGGAATTAGGGATATATTTAGTGCTTATATCTGTTTCTATGATAATAATAGGATACTATTATAATGACAAAAGTTTTAAAAATTTTACTAATATTTTTACCTATTCAGGAAGACTTGTTACAGACTTTGTTTTTCTCGAAGGCTTTGGAGCTACTTTGATTAATATGGGAATTAATGGACTCATAGGCATTACTTATATATTGCTAATAAAAGGACAGCTAAACGGTCCAACTGTTGGAGGCATATTCACACTCATTGGCTTTGGCGCTTTTGGGAAGCATGCGAAAAACATAACACCTATTTTTATAGGTGTTGCTTTAGGAAGCTTAACAAAAATATGGAACATAAATGACCCTGCCATACAGCTTGCAGCTCTGTTTGGTACAACATTAGCCCCCATAGCTGGGACTTTTGGATGGAAATACGGTATTTTGGCTGGTTTTATTCATTCCTCAGTAGTCTTGAACGTAGGAACATTACATGGTGGGTTAAACCTTTATAACAATGGTTTTGCAGGAGGGTTGGTTGCTGCAGTATTAGTACCTATTATAGAAGTTTTCAGAAAGGACGAAAAAAACTCATGAAACATAACAAGAAAAGAATAGTAAAAATTGTAGATGAACTTATAATTTTTCTATTTTCTATCAATTCAACAAACATTAATGTTAATATATTAGAAAACAACGATGAATATGAGATTACCGGCAAAGGTAATTACAACGGTGGCCATGATAAAAAAATCGAAAAATTTGTTAAGCTTCTAAATTGCCCTAAGCATGAAGAAATGGAAGAGTGCTATTGGGAGCTTACAGGTGAAGGCGATGTTGGTTCTGAGCTTGCTTTGTTGGGCATGATGATTGATGATGCATCCATAAATATTGATGAAGGTAAGTTGGAAATTATACTTCATCGAAGTAAATCCAGTTCAGAAATTTTTATGTAATAACTTGAATAAATATCTGTAAATTTTGAAGTTCCAATCTATCCTTATACCACTATATAGCACACAAAACATAATTGTATTAAAATAATCTAATTAATATGTAAAATAAATATACTCGCTAAGAAATTTACTTAACGAGTATATTTATTTTATTAATTATTTATATTCTACCATATATCTATTTCTAAGTTCTACATTTTTGTTTTTATATGCTTCTTCTTGTTTTAAATTAATAACTTCTCTTTTAATTTGATCTTTAACTTCTTCCAATGAAGAATTTCTTTCAGAAATTACATCTGTAACTTTAATTATATGATATCCGAATTGAGTTTTAACAGGTTCGCTAATTTCTCCCTTTCTCATTGAAAATACTTTTTCGTCAAATTCTTGAACCATTTGTCCTCTTCCAAATTGACCAAGATCTCCACCTTGAGCTTTTGAAGGGCATGAAGAATTTTGTTTTGCAGCTTCTTCAAAAGATAATCCATCAGTAATATCTTCTAAAATTTCATTTGCTTTTTCTTCTGAATCAACA
>DIVM01000276.1 GCA_002435835.1 Firmicutes bacterium UBA6132 | reverse complement strand
ATGGTTAGAGAATTACAAAAAAACACTTACGATGAAAATAGTTATTTTGGAATTTCACTTTCATTTAACCCAGATTTTATGAAACTTGCTGAAGCATACAGCATTAAACATTTAAAAATTTCTAAGGATGATGAAGTTGAGTATGCTATAAGTGAAATGTTAAAAGATAATGAACCATTTTTATTAGAATGCATTGTGGACCCAGATATACCATCAGTACCACGTTTAGGAGGTAAAAGACATGAATAAAAGAGTTATATTATCAATACTTGTTGAAAACTATTCAGGAACACTAAGCAAAGTTTCAGGTCTTTTTACAAGAAGAGGATACAATATAGATAGCTTAAACGTTGCCGAAACACAGGATCCAAATATTTCAAGAATTACTGTTGCTGTAACTGGAGATAGTTATATAATTGAACAAATTACTAAACAACTTCACAAATTAATAAATGTAATAAAAATTACTACTTTATCAGAAGAAACATCTGTTCAAAAAGAGCTTATGATGATTAAAGTAAGTGCTGTAGGAAGTAAGCGTTCAGAAATCATGCAGATAGTTGATATTTTTAAAGCTAATATTTCATATGTTAATAATAAAAATATGATTGTAGTAATTACAGGTTCCGAGGATAAAAACAATGCATTTTTGGAAATGCTAAAACCCTACGGAATTGTAGAAATGACAAGAACAGGTCCAACTGCATTAGAAAGGTGTTGATTAAATGTATAAACTTTGGGCTAGAAAAATAAAGAAAAATAAAATCGAAGCTCAACTTACCATTAAAAGTAAAGCTGATTTACCGCCTAAAGAAAACAGAGATATGTGCATTAAAGAATTATGCAAAAAATTAGATTTAAGTGTGCCACTTTGGATGGATAAACATGAATTAGAATTTGAAAAATTTAAATATGTTACATTTGAAGCAGATGATTTCATGGATGAAATAGACTTTGACAAATTAATTATTGAATTAATAGATGATGGTACAAATTTATAAGCAATAAAAAAGCAGTCTAACGGCTGCTTTTTTGTTGCTTATAATTCTCTAAAAAGCGTTGCTTAAAATTCTCTAAAAAGCACTACTAACAATAAGAAAAACCAAAGAAGAGTATCCATATCAATGTCAATGTCAAATTGACAAACTATTACAACTAATAACAAGAAGAAAAATAGAAGTGAAGAATCTATTCCTCTATCTCCTAAAACTCTGTCATCATCATATATGCATGGCTTTTCACCGCGCTCACCTCTAATGTCACGGCAATCACGTTCATCTTTAATATCACGACGGTCACGTTCATGTTGTGCATTTACATCAGATACAGATTCTGCATTTATATTATCAAAACAATTATCCATAATGCCTCCTTCATTACAAAAGTATTTTCTTTATTATATTCAGTCACAGATGATGTGTTAAAAATTCAAAGCTATAATACTAAATCATCTTAGTTTTTGATACATAACTTCAAAATTTTACTTTTTTCTAAATATTTCCTCGGAAATAATAATAAATTGTTTTTTAATGGAGAAATATATATATATTTATTATAAAAACAAAATTTACTTAGTTTATGTATACNNGTACAATGATGTACATACAATGCACTTAAATTCAAGGAGGAAATTATGAATAAATTTGCTTTATTATTAGTTATAATAGGAGCTATAAATTGGGGCTTGATTGCACTATTTCAATTTGACTTAGTAGCAGCAATATTTGGAGGTCAAACTGCAATATTTAGCCGTATAGTTTATGGATTAGTTGGTTTAGCCGGATTATATTGCATTACATTATTATTCAGCGAACGCGAAAGAATTGATTAATTAAATAAATGCAAAATAAAAAACCAAGTGGAGGTTTTAATTAAATTAAAGCCTTCACTTGGTTTTTTATTTTATATTTTAAATTAGGCTTCCTTTATGGTTAAGAATAATTAATTAACTTAGTGGAAATATATATTTGTACGTTAAATTTTAATAGTACATTAAAACCACTTTCAAGGAGGTATTTAATATGAGCAAAGGTAATGGTAGACACTTTAATGGAAAAGGCAATGGTTTAGATAAGTTTAACGGTTCATGCAATGGGGTTTTTACAGATAAAAATTCAAATTCAGATGATTTTTTAAGTTATTCAAATCAAGGTAAACCTAATTCGCTTGACTGTAAAGCAGGAAGCGAAAACTATATGGACATTCCATCGGATAAAGACTTAAAAAAATTTAAAAGTAAGTTATAGTTTAAATAATTTAGTACCATAAGCCAAAGGGACGTTTTAAACGTCCCCATGGCTTTTTTTATTCCCCTGCTATTGCAAGTTTTTTAATTTTAATTGATGGTGAGCCTATGTATGATCCTCCTGGCAAACCAAATTTTAAATCTGAACCAACTTCTTCTATATTTTTTAACATTTCAAAATAATTTCCTGCCACTGTAATTTGTTCTACTGGTTTTTTAATTTTACCTTTTTCTATTTCGTAGCCCAGAGCTGCTAAAGAGAAATCTCCTGAAATCGCATTTAGCCCAGAGTGTAATCCTTGTAGTTCAGTTATTAAAATACCTTTATCCACAGAAGCAATAAGTTCATCAAGGGATTTATTACCCGCTTGTATGTAAAAATTCGTTGGTGCAATTCCAATGGATGCTTTGTACGAACCTTTGCTTGCATTTCCTGTTGTATCTACTTTATCTTTTTTAGATGTTTTTAAATTGTGTAAATATGTTTTTAAAACACCTTTTTCAATTACATTCTTTTTCTTGCATGGTGCTCCTTCTCCATCAAATGATTGTGATGCAAGACCATTTTCCATGAAGGGATCATCTATTAATGTTAATTTATCGCTACCTATTGTGTCATTTAATTTTCCTTTTAATAATGACAAATCCTTTTGCACACTTTCAGCTGAGAAAATTCCAGTAAATGATTCTAATAAATCAGCAGATGCAGAATTCCTAATTATTATAGGATAATCCCCTGATTTTACGGATGAAGCTCCAAGAAGTGACAATGCTTCTTTAACTGCTTCTTCAGCAATTTCTTTTGCATTAAATTTAGAGAAATCATTTCCTGTTCTAAATGCCATACCGGTTTTTATATCATCATTTTCTTTAGCAACTACAACGACATATGTATATGCTAAATTATTTTTATCTTGAAGATATAATCCTTTAGTGTTGGACATTATAATTTCACCATATCCATCACCATATACGCAATTTTCTACGGATGTAATTCTTTTATCTATTTTAAACGCTTCTTGTTCTAATTCTTTAACAAATTTTATTTTATCTTCTTCTCGCACTTTATCAAGTTCAGGATTGAAATTATCAACCTTTTTATAATTTTTACTTCCTTCATAAATATATTCTTCATCGTCAGAATCTATTATAGAAGCATTTCCTATTGCATCTTTAACTAAAAGCTCAACTGAAGATTCATCAACTTTTTCAGTATAGGAATAACCCATTTTGCCTTTGTATAAACCTCTTAAAGACAATCCTTCGCTTTCTGATAAACTGTAACCATCAAGTTCCTTTTGAAAAACTTTTAAAGACAAACTTCTACCACCTGAATAATAAACTTCCATATCTTGAAGGCCTTGTTTCTTTCCTTCTTGAAATATTTTATCTATTAAATTTTTCATATCCATTGTTTCCACTATTTTTCACCTTCCCTTCCGCCAACAGTTATTTCAGAAACTCTTATCATAGGCTGGCCTACATTTGTAGGTATGCTTCCGCTAACAGATCCACACATTCCTTGGCCATGTGATAAATTATTTCCTACCATATCTATTTTATTTAATACATCAGTTCCTTTGCCTATTAGCGTTGCCCCTCTAACAGGTTCTTTAATTTTTCCATTTTCAACTATATAACCTTCCATTACTGCAAAATTAAATTCTCCTGTACTTGGGTTAACAGAACCGCCACCCATGTATTTAGCATATAAACCTTTTTCTGTATTTGCTATAATTTCTTCCGGTGTAGATTTTCCGTTATCTATAAATGTATTGCTCATTCTTGATGTTGGCGCATATCTATATGACTGTCTTCTGCCCGAACCAGTTGAATTCATTTTCATTCTTCGTCCATTTAATTTATCAACCATATAACCTTTTAAAATTCCATTTTCAATTAAAACATTTCTATTAGAAGGTGTTCCTTCATCATCCATATTAAATGAACCCCACAAATTAGGAATTGTTCCATCATCTATGGCTGTTACTAAAGGAGATGCTATTTTTTGGCCTATTTTATCTGAAAATATGGATAATCCTTTTGCAACTGATGTAGCTTCTAATCCATGACCACATGCTTCGTGGAATATTACTCCACCAAATCCATTGTCAATTATAACAGGCATTTTTCCACTTGGGCAGTATTTTGCATTTGCCATTGTAACAGCAATTCTTGATGCTTCTTTTGCATATTTATCTATATCTAAATTTTCAAAAAATTCATAACCCATACTTGCTCCAGGTCCAAAAAATCCTGATTGCATTTCACCGTTTTTAGATGCTACTGACGAAATTGCCATACGAGAGCGAACTCTTTTATCTTCTTTCCACAATCCTTCTGAATTTGCTACCATAACATTTTGAACATAATCTGATAAGCTAACTGTTACTTGAGTGATTAACTCATCATAATTAAATGCTGTATTATACGCTTGGCGCATTAACTGAACTTTTTTAGTTTTTTCCACTGAATTAGGGTCTATTAAAATATTATGTATGTTTTTTGTATCATCTTTAATTAAGTTCAATACTTTGATGTTGCCTTTGCCTTCCACTGCAGCAGCTGCCTTTTTAGCAGTTGATATTAAAGTTTCTTTATCTGATTTATTTGTATATGCATAGACTGAATTAAAGCCTTTAAATATTCTAATACCAACGCCATAATCTCTTCCAGACATTGTGCTGTCAACTTTTCCACCAATCATAACTATGCCAGAATTTGTTCTGTCTTCAACATATATTTCTGCAAAGTCTCCGCCAGTTGATAATGCAGCAGAAAGTGTGTCTTCAATTAATTGTTTATTAAGCATCAAATCACTCCTTTTCATTTTTATATTTATATTTAAAATTACACATATTAATATTTTACCATAATTTCCTTAAACTATTAATAATTTTTTTATTATTTTAACGCATTCCTTAAATTCATATATGATGAAATTTTGAATATATTTTAGAAATAAATATTATTTGAATATATAAGTCAAAGCGAGGTGTAAATGGATAATATAAGTATCCCAGTAAAACGAATTGATTTTGATGAAAAAATAGAGGGAAAAGCTAAATTTACTCAGGATTTACATTTTGAACATATGCTATATGCCAAAACACTTAGATCTGAATTCCCATGTGCTAAAATAAATTCTATAGAAATTCCTGAAATTCCTAAAGGATATTTCATTGTGGACTCTAAAGACATTCCGCATAAAAACATAGTTCCCATTGTAAAAGATGACCAGCCTTTTTTTGCAGAAGACAAAGTTAATTATGTAGGTGAACCAATACTTCTTGTAGTAGGACCTGATAAAAATATTATATTAAATATATTAAAAAATATTAAAGTTAATTATACTGTTTTAAAACCAATATTAAATATAGAAGAATCAGAAAAGCTAAATAAAATTTGTGCAGAATATGAATTTACTAAAGGAAATTTTGATTCAGCTGTTAAAAACTATTCTTATATAGTGGACGATGAATTTAATACTGGTTATCAAGAACATATTTATTTAGAAACTCAGTCCATGATTGGACATTATGATGGTGATTTCGTTACTGCGTATGGTTCCATGCAATGCCCTTATTTTATACATAATTCACTAAAACAAGCTTTAAATTATTCTGATGATGCAATACGAGTAGTTCAACTCCCTACAGGAGGTGCATTTGGTGGAAAAGAAGAATATCCATCATTAATAGGGGTTCATGCAGCTCTTGCTTCAACAAAAGCTAAAAAACCTGTTCAACTTGTTTTTGACAGGCAAGAAGATATTATTTGTTCTACTAAAAGGCATCCTTCCATCATAAATATAAAAAGTTATATAAATGATGAAAATATAATTGTAGCAAGAGAAATAAATATTAAAATTGATGCTGGTGCATATGCTGGGCTTTCTAATGTAGTTTTGCAAAGAATCGCTTTTGCATCAAGTGGTGCATATAATATCCCAAACTTAAAAATTCATGCAGTTGCTTTTTATACAAATAACATAGTGACAGGTGCTTTCAGAGGATTTGGAGGTTGCCAAGCAATTTTTGCAATAGAAATGCATATGGAAAATATCGCTAATAAATTAAATATGGATTCATTAGAATTAAAAAAAAAATATTTTCTTAAAAAAGGTGATTCTTCATCAACTTCAGGTTTATTTAACTATGATATAAAATTAAACCAGATAGCTGAAAGAATAGAACAAATGTCTTTGTATAATAAAAAAAGAGAAAAGTTTAAAGAAAATACTGAAAAACTTCAAGGCATAGGAATATCCATAATTATGCATGGTTGTGGATTTACAGGAAATGGTGAAAAAAGTGTAATTCACACAAAAGCAAAGTTAAAGAAAAATAAAGACAATACTGTAGAAATTTATACTTCCGCTGCAGAAATGGGTCAAGGTGTTTTGACTACTCTTAGAAAAATAGTTGCTACAACATTAGAATTACCTATTGAAAATATAAAAATCAATTATCCTGACACTCTAATTTGCCCTGATTCAGGTCCTACAGTTGCTTCAAGAACGATAATGATAGTAGGGAAACTCTTAAAAGACATATCTGAAGAAATGAAAAAAAAATGGACTGAAGAAGAAATTGAAATAATTAAAGAATATAAATACCCACAAAATTTATCTTGGGATAATGATAATTTAAAGGGAAATGCAAACCCCGAATATTCTTGGGGAGCAAATGCAGTTGAAGTAGAAATAGATCCTATAACTTATGAATCAAATATTAAAGGTATTTGGGCAGTATATGATATCGGAAATGCTATTGATGAAAGAATAGCTAAAGGACAAATCGAAGGAGGCATAATTCAAGGACTTGGTTACGGAAAATTGGAAGTACTTCAAGTAAAAGATGGTTTTATACAACAATGCAATTTAACAAATTATATAATCCCGTCATCAATTGATTTTCCTAAAATAGAAAGTAATCTTATTTCTAACCCATTTGATGAAGGGCCTTATGGAGCTCGTGGAATGGGTGAACTTACTATAGTAGGAGCTGCTCCTGCATACGCTTTAGCAGTTCAAAATGCATTAAATAAAAAAATTTCAAAAATACCTGTTACACAAGAATATATTATGGAGCTGATGAATGATGAAAATTAAAATAAATTTCAGATTAAACGGCGAAGAAAAAATAATATATGTAGATCCATTAAAACGCCTCATAGATATATTGAGGGATGATTTTAAATTAACGGGAACAAAAGAAGGTTGTGGCGAAGGTGAATGCGGAGCCTGTTCGGTATTGATTAACAACAAACTTGTTAATTCATGCCTTGTTATCTCCCCATCAATAGAAGGCAAAGAAATAATTACAATAGAAGGATATTCAAAAACAGAAAAATTTAATATACTAAAAAATAGTTTTGAAGAATCAGGAAGTGTACAATGTGGATTTTGCACACCAGGAATGATTCTTGCTTCAGAATATCTGCTTTCAAACAATTCCCACCCTACAGAAGAAGAAATAAGAGAAGCTCTGGAAGGAAATTTGTGCAGATGCACTGGATACAACGCAATAGTTGATGCAGTTATGAAAGCTTCAATAAAGGGGGACGGATTATGGTAAATGCATACATACCTTTTAATTTTAAAGAAGCCTTGGAAATAAAAAATTTGAAAAACACTTTTGTCTTTGCAGGAGGAACGGACCTGTCAGTTAAACATAGACCATGGAGCGGTACTAATTTAGATTTTTCAAAGGATATTATTTTTATAGGTCATTTAAGTGAATTGCATGAAATTAAAATTGCAAATGATGATATTTTCATTGGTTCTTGTGCAACATATGCTGAAATACTCAACAACAAAAGCATTCCAAAATACATAAAGCTTCCTTTATATAACATCGGCTCACCATCTATCAGAAATATTGGAACATTGGGTGGCAACATATGTAACTCTTCCCCTGCTGGGGATTCCCTGCCAATGCTTTATGCACTTGATGCAGAATTGGAATTATGTTCAATTTACAGAAACCGCACAGTAAAAATAATTGATTTTATAACAGGACCAAAAGAAAATATATTAAAAGACAACGAAATTTTAAAGAACATAAAAATTCCTTTACAGAACTTTAACTCCATTTATTATAAAAAAATAGGTCAAAGAAAATCAAATACAATAACTAAAACATCCATATATGCTTTGGCTGTTACAGATGAATCTCATATAAAAGATGTTAGAATTGCATTTGGCGCAGTATCACCAACACCTGTAAGAAGCATACAAATTGAGTCACAAATTAGCGGTATTAAAAAATCAGATTTAACCGGTCTACTTGACAATATTATAAGCCAGTATGAAATTCTCATAAATCCAATTGATGACATACGCTCAACTAAAGAATATAGAAAAAAAGTTTCTATTAATTTGTTAAAGGATTTTTTGTTAAATTTACTTACATAATTAGGGACTGCCTTAGCAGTCCTTTATTTATAATAATATTAAACTAATTTTACTCTATGGAAAACTTTTTTGCCTTTTTTAATCATTAACTTGTTGTCAGTGAAATCAGCATTTGATACAGTTGAATTAAAATCTTCAATTACATTGTCATTTATAGTAACACCTTTTTGTTCTATCAATCTTCTGCCTTCACTTTTTGTTTTAATCAATCCTGCTTTTGCCATCAAATCTATTACAGTCATTGATTCTCCTAACTCGGCAGTTGTAAGTTCAGATGTAGGAATATTTTCTGAATCAGCCCCGCCTGAAAACAATGCTCTTGCAGCTTCCTGAGATTTTATAGCATCTTCTTCAGAATGAATTAATTTTGTAACTTCATATGCTAAAACTTCTTTAGCTTTATTTATTTCAGCATCTTTTAAAGCTCCTAATCTTCTAACTTCATCCATAGGTAAAAACGTTAAAAGAGCTAAACATTTTTCAACATCAGCATCATCAATATTTCTCCAATATTGATAGAAATCATATGGTGATGTTTTGTCTCTATCAAGCCACAAAGCTCCTTTTTCAGTTTTACCCATTTTCTTTCCTTCTGAGTTAGTTAAAAGTGAGAAAGTCATTCCATAAACTTGTTCATTAGCTTTTCTTCTTGTAAGATCTACTCCACCTAAAATATTTGACCATTGATCATTTCCACCAAACTGCATTTTGCAATTATATTTTTGATTCAATACATAAAAGTCATATGATTGTAAAAGCATGTATGCAAATTCAAAGAATGTAAGACCTTTTTCCATTCTTGATTTATAACAATCAGCAGTAAGCATTCTATTAACTGAAAAATGTACTCCAACTTCCCTCATGAAATCAAGAAAGTTTAATGGCAACAACCATTCTGCATTGTTATCCATAATTGCCTTTCCTTCTGAAAAATCTAAAAATTTAGTAAATACTTTTTTAAAGTTATCAGCATTTTGAGAAATTATTTCTTGTGTCATTATATTACGCATGCCTGTTTTATCAGATGGATCACCAATCATTGTAGTACCACCACCTAAAAGGGCAATCGGTCTATGTCCGTGTTGCTGCATAATTGACATAACCATTATCTGAATATAATGACCTATGTGCAAACTGTCCGCTGTAGGATCAAATCCTATATAAAATGTAACAGATTCTTTTCCTAACAAATCTTTAATTTCATCTTCATGCGTACATTGCTCTATGTATCCTCTTTCTTTTAATACATCAAAAACATTTCCTTTTAACATTTTATCCTCCGGTTATTTTTTATATAATTTTATCCCTATAATACAAAAAAAGGCTATCTCTCCAAAAGGACGAGAAAACCCGTGGTACCACCTTAATTTACATTTGCATGCCTTTAACTGATATAACGATCAGCAAACCCGCTATGGTTTCCCACAGTAACTCAAGAATCGTATTTCACATTTTGTTCTATGAATCTTTCACCAACCGACTCATTCTCTAATTTTGTAACCAAAATGTTACTTAATTTCTTTCACAGTCATGTTATCATACATTCAATAAAGGAATAATAATATATTTTTAGCTCAAAGTCAATACCATCTTAATTTTTTAATGTAATTATTTGTATTCAAATACAATACCTGTTAATAATTATGCTTTATTTCTACATAATTTATACATTAAATCAATATATATGAATAAAATTTTCACAATGTTATTATTTTTACATTATTGTGTAATATTATTGACATATTTACCATTATAACAATTTATTGTGGGTTTAAATTAAAAAAAGTACATGCTATAATCACTTATGACGAAAAGCTCATTAACAAGTTCAAAAATTTCCAAAGAAGTAGGGCGTAAAACCTCTTCTGTAAAAATCTAAGACTAAATAGGAGTGAATTATGAAAAAAAGAATAATGGCATTAACTTTATCTGCAGTATTAGCTTTATCATCTACAACAGCATTTGCTGCGGACACAACAACTTGTGTAAAAGGAAATTATGATTTAAATAATATATTAAAAGGAAATAATTTAAATTATTCAAATCTTTTTAAACAAGCTACATTTACTGTAAATGGTAAAACAATCGATTTAAATAAAATTAACTGGAAAACAACAATTAAAACAGAAACTGCTACTCCAGCTCCAACTAAGCCGGCTGCAGTTAAACCAGTAGTTGTAAAACCAGCACCAGCTGTTCCAACTACACCAGTTGCAACAAAACCTGCAACTACAACACCTGTTGCGCCTGTAGTAACTAAACCTGCAACTACAACACCTGCTGCACCAGTTGTAACTAAACCTGCAACAACACCTGTTGCTACTAAACCAGCACCAGTGGCACCTGTGACAAAACCACAGGCACCATCAAGCAATACAGTTTCTTCGTCAAATTTAAGCTATGAACAAAAAGTAGTAGAACTTGTTAACATCGAAAGACAAAAGAACGGCTTAGCTGCTCTTACAATGGATTCTTCCATTTCTAATGTTGCAAGAACAAAGTCAAAAGATATGGCTACAAATAACTATTTTGCACATCAATCACCAACCTACGGAAGTGCTGGTAACATGTTAACTCAATTTGGAATTAACTGGTCAGCATGGGGTGAAAATATAGCATATGGTCAAAGAACTCCAGAAGCAGTTGTAACTGCATGGATGAATTCTTCAGGACACAGAGCTAATATTCTTAACACTTCTTTTACTAAAATAGGTGTTGGATATGCAACAAAATCAGATGGAACACCATATTGGACACAAATGTTCACAAGATAATTGAACAAGAAGCAAAAATATAATTTTTGAACTAAGACCAGGCGTAATGCCTGGTTTTTTTGTTTAAAATTTAATGAAATTTCAAGTTTAATAAAATTTGTTAGGTATTAGGGATTCGCATATCCTATGTTATCGGGATTAAATTATAGTATTTTTCCTTCCTGACAACATTTTGGGAATTGTTACTTCAAGAAGGTAAGCAGATGACCAAAATCTCTGATTTTGTGTCAATCGCTTACACAGAGTGCAAACAATGGCGCTAAACCGCTTCGCTAATCGCGCCAAAACTGTTTTTCTTCTTTCGTACAATTCCACAAAATAACGTCTAACGTACGGAAAAATACTATAATTTAATCTCTAACGGTATCGAATCAATTAAGTTATAAAAAATTAGTTAGTTTATAAAATAATAATTACTTGTAATAATTAAATAAGAAAATTTATTTAAAAACAAAAAAATGGAGCTTAGTTTTTTACTTAGCTCCATTTTTGTATATTTAATTTATTAAACTTCTAATATAGCTCCTCTGTTTCCAGATGTAACTAATGCAGCATATCTTGCTAAATATCCTGTTGTTATTTTTGGTTGTCTTGGTTTCCAGTTTTCTCTTCTTCTTGCCAATTCTTCATCTGTTACAACAAAATCTATTGTATTTTTGTTTATATCTATTTTAATGATGTCGCCTTCTTCGATTAATGCAATATTTCCACCAACAGCTGCTTCTGGAGAAACATGTCCTATGCTTGCTCCTCTTGATGCTCCTGAAAAGCGGCCGTCTGTTATTAATGCAACTGAACTTCCAAGTCCTCTACCCATTATTGCAGATGTAGGGTTTAACATTTCTCTCATACCAGGTCCACCTTTTGGTCCTTCATAACGAATTACAACAACGTCCCCTGCAACTATTTTTCCTGAATTTATTGCTTCTATTGCATCATCTTCGCAGTCAAATACTCTCGCTGGTCCTTCGTGAACAAGCATTTCTTCTACAACTGCTGAACGCTTAACAACGCATGAATCAGGTGCAAGATTTCCTTTTAATACAGCAATACCTCCTGTTTGGCTATATGGATTTTCTATAGGTCTTATTATATCGTGATTTGTATTGATGCATCCTTCTATATTTTCACCAACTGTTTTTCCTGAAACTGTGATTAAATCAGTTTTTAATAAACCCTTCTTATTAAGTTCATTCATAACAGCATAAACTCCGCCTGCTTCATACAAATCTTCCATATAAGTGTCTCCTGCTGGAGCTAAGTGACAAAGATTTGGTGTTTTAGCACTAATTTCATTAGCTATATCAAGATTTAAATCATATCCTGCTTCATGAGCTATAGCTGGCAAGTGCAGCATGCTGTTTGTAGAGCATCCAAGTGCCATATCAATTGCCAATGCATTCATGAATGCATCTTCTGTCATTATATCTTTTGGTTTAATATCTTTTTTAACAAGATCCATGATTTGCATTCCAGCATGTTTTGCAAGTCTAATTCTTTCTGAATAAACAGCTGGGATTGTTCCATTCCCTTTTAATCCCATTCCAAGTGCTTCTGTTAAACAGTTCATAGAATTAGCTGTAAACATACCTGAACAAGAACCACATGATGGACATGCATTGTTTTCATAATTTTCTACTTCTTCTATTGTCATATTGCCTGCATGATATGCTCCAACTGCTTCAAACATAGTTGAAAGGGAAGTTTTTTTACCATCAACTTTACCTGCAAGCATTGGTCCGCCACTTACAAATATAGTTGGAATATTCACCCTTGCTGCTGCCATCAAAAGTCCAGGAACATTTTTATCACAGTTTGGTACCATTACCAAACCGTCAAAAGCATGCGCCATAGCCATAGCTTCTGTAGAATCAGCTATTAATTCTCTTGTTGCCAAAGAATATTTCATACCAACATGTCCCATTGCTATACCATCACATACTGCTATTGCTGGGAATACTACCGGTGTTCCACCAGCCATTGCAACTCCTAATTTTACAGCTTCAACTATTTTATCTAAGTTCATATGTCCTGGAACAATTTCGTTATATGAACTAACAATACCTATTAAAGGTTTGTCCAATTCTTCCTTTGTAAGTCCCAATGCGTTGAACAACGAACGGTGAGGTGCTTGTTGTACGCCTTTAGTTACTGCATCACTTCTCATAATGTACCTTCCTTTTATATATAATAAATTTCTATATTTTAATAGTTAATATTTAATAATTATTTTATCATAACTATATTAATTTTACCAGTAATTTATAAGAAAATATATGATTTTTTATATGATAAACCGAAAAATTTTGGAAGCTATATTCGGACTCTTGTATTTATATTAAATACAAAGATATTTATTTGTTGGTGTCCGAATTTAAAAATACTACAAATTGGTTATTGCCTTACAATTTTATTTAATATATAATACTAATGTCTAAATTAAATATTAATGCATCAATATAATATGGATAATATGGTTCCAAAGTTTCTACCAAACAACCGTAAATTGTTTGACTATTGAGTAATTCTTAATGTGAATTTTCACGTATATGATGCGAGTAGTTATAACTATTCGCTTTTTTATTTTTTAACTATTCATAATTTTTCTATTAATAGTGAAAATACTATAATACAAGAAATTTATTTTAAGAATATTAATAGTTTATATATTTAAGACAAATACTTAAATATGTTAGAAATATTAGGAGGAATACTTAATGGATAAGTTTTTTAAACTTAAAGAAAACGGAACAAACATTTCTACAGAAATAATAGCAGGATTTACTACGTTTTTTGCCATGTCTTATATTATTTTTGTAAACCCAGCAATATTATCACAAACAGGCATGCCTTCTCAAGCAGTTTTTCTTGCAACAATTATTGCTGCTGCAGTTGGAACATTAGTAATGGGATTATTCGCCAATGTACCATATGCACAAGCACCTGGTATGGGACTTAATGCATTTTTTACATATACTGTTTGTTTTGCTTTAGGATTTACTTGGCAGCAAGCTTTAGCATTAGTTTTCATTTGTGGATTAGTAAATATTTTAATTACTGTAACAAAAATTCGTAAAAGTATAATAAAATCAATACCAGAAAGTTTACAAAATGCAATAAGCGGAGGCATTGGAATATTTATAGCTTATATAGGTTTAAAAGGATGTGGTTTTCTACAATTTATATCTGAAGCAGGAAGCCTACTATCTATAAATAACCAACCTTTTACTGCAGATGGAACCTATAGTGGAATATTTTCTGTAGTTTCTAATGGAGGAATTGTTCCAGGACTTGTAGAATTCACTGACCCTACATCACAGCTTGCACTTATTGGACTTTTAATTACAATTATTTTATATATTAAAAATGTTAAGGGTGGAATCCTTATAAGCATTATTTTAACTACTTTAATTGGAATTCCTTTTAAAGTTGTTGATCTTTCTTCTGTAAGTTTAACTTCGGGAAGTATAAGTCAAGCATTTTCTGAATTACAAGTTACATTTGGAGCAGCATTCGGCAAAGAAGGAATGCAATCTTTGTTTACAGATGCCTCACGTATACCTTTAGTTATTATGACAGTTTTTGCTTTTAGTTTATCTGATGTATTTGATACTATAGGAACATTCATAGGAACTGGCCGTCGTGCTGGTATATTTAGTGCAGAAGATCAAAAATCTCTTGAAACAAGCACTGGATTTAAATCTAAAATGGATAGAGCATTATTTGCAGATGCCATAGCAACTTCTGTTGGAGCTATTTTTGGTACATCTAATACTACAACATATGTTGAAAGTGCTGCTGGTATAGGAGCTGGCGGACGTACTGGGTTAACAAGTGTAGTTACTGCAATTTTATTTTTACTTTGCATTTTATTAACACCAATTGCAGGCATAGTACCATCAGCTGCAACATCTCCAATTTTAGTTATAGTTGGTATAATGATGTTATCTTCATTTGCTAAAATTAATTGGGAAAACCCTGAAGAAGCAGTTCCAGCATTTTTTGCTTCAATATTTATGGGATTATGTTACAGCATTTCTTATGGTATAGCTGCAGGTTTCATCACTTATTGCTTAATTAAAGCTTTAAAAGGAAAATTTAATGAAGTTCATCCTATATTATTTGTTTCAACACTACTGTTTATAATAAACTTTATTGTTCTTGCTATATTATAGTTGTTCACCAGAAAGTTGCCCATGCTAATAGGCGTAAGATTATTGATAAACCTATAAAGTGTCATTACATAAAAAACTAAGCGATGACATGAACACGAAGTTAAAAATAATACTTTTTCATCAAGCTAGCTGCCTATGCAAATAGGCAGTTTTTTATTATATTTATTTTGTTATTTTTGATATTATTAAATTTAAACTTGCACAAATAAATAATAAAAAATGTATTTCCTTTGTGAAAAAGTAAACTCAAATGAAACAAATTAAAATTTTAATGCAATTCGCCATGAATTGTACATGTTTTTAATATTTTTTTTATTTTTTTTGCAATTTTTTGTTTACAAGTTGCATTTTAGGTGATATAATAAATTATAATAAAAATAACGGAGGAAATAAGAATGGAAACTAAAATGAAAGACATAAAAGACATTGTTGCAAAAATGACTTTAAAAAAATGTGGAGCAGTTACTTGTATATTTAATGTAGATAGCAAGTGTAGCCAAAACGAATGTGAATTATTTGAAACGGGCTTAAAACAAGAAGATTAATATTAAATTATATCAAAATAAAATATTTGGAGGTAGATTATGAGTTTAATAGTAAAAGATATTAAAGATGTTGTTTCTAAAATGGCTCTTAATAAATGTGGAGTTATAACTTGCATTTATAATGTTGATAGCAGATGCAGTCAAAATGTATGTGAATTACACGAAAGAGGACTAAAAAAAGAAGAAGATTAATATTAAATTATATTAAAATAAATATATTTGGAGGTGAATTATGAGTATGATAATGAAAGATATAAAAGAAGTTGTTTCTAAAATGACTCTTAATAAATGTGGAGTTATAACTTGCATTTATAATGTTGATAGCAAATGCAGTCAAAATGCATGTGAATTACACGAAAGAGGACTAAAACAGGAAGAAGACTAAAATGAGCGATTATTATATATGAAACGGAAGAATTCAATTTATTGTTGATATTCTTCCGTTTTATTTTTATATTTTATTATTTAAGCAACTTCTTTTTCTTCTAAAGATTTTATAGCCGCTATAGCATCCCAATAAAAATTGTCTTCTCCAACCAATTCAGTTAACTTAGAACGATCAAACATTTCTTTTACATCTGATTGAACACCACAAAACAATATGTTTACATCATTTTCTTTAAAATTTTCTGCTAACTCTTTAAATTCTGTAACTGCAGATTGATCTATACTCGTAACAGCTCTCATAGAAAAAATTATATTTTTAGTATCTTGTAGGTTTTCAAGAGTTTTAGTGAATTTATCCTTAGTAACGAAAAATAAAGGTCCTGTTAAATAAACCATTTTAGTATAAGTATGATCAGCAGTAATTTCATGACCTCTCATCCTTTTTATATCTACGTTGCTAATATCTATTTTAAGTTCACAATTTTTAGTTACAAATAAGAAAATTGCCATAAAAACTCCTATAAGAATTGCAATTGTAAGGTCAAACATTACTGTAGCTGCCATTGTAACTACAAATTCAATCATAGAAGTTCCAAACTTATTTTTAAAAATATATTTAATTTCATTCCACTCATTCATTCTCCATGCAGTCATTATTAAAACACCTGCAAGTGCTGCTAATGGAATTTGTGACATTATAGGTGCTAATAAAAACATAGAAGCAAGAAGCCCTATGGAATGGAATATACTAACAAAACGTGTATTTCCACCTGATTTAATTGCAACGCTTGTACGTGCAATTGCTGCTGTTGCAGGAACACCACCAAAGAATGGAATAATTACATTTCCTATCCCCTGTGCAATTAATTCTCTGTCAGCATTTAACTTTTCATTTTTCATTTTACCTGCTGACGCTCCACAAAGCAAACTTTCTATCATACCTAACATAGCTATGCTTACAGCAGGTCCTAATAAATTTTTAATTTGATTTAATGAAATTGCATCAAATGTTAATCTATGCTGCGGAAGTAGTGTTCTTGGAATATCTCCTACTACATTTACAGGTAAATTCAAAAAAGTATTAATTAATAATGCGATTATTATTCCAGCTAATGAAGATGGAAATTTTGAATTCCATTTCTTAGGCCACAAAATCATTATAGCAATTACTAAAAGTCCAAATAATATTGCATACATATTAGGAGAAAAACCAAGTTCCCCATAAGAAAGTAATTTTTGTACTGCATTTTCTCCTTCAGATAAAGTCCCAAAAAAATTATCAACTTGTCCTAAACCAATTATGATTGCAATTCCAGATGTAAAACCTGTTATAACGGATGAAGGTATAAATGATACGAGTTTTCCAAAATGAAATGCTGCTGCAATTAAAAGCAATATTCCTGAAATAAACCCTGCCATAAAAACTCCATCAATACCATATTTAATTGAAAGCGAAAGCAATATAGCTGTCATAGCGCCTGTTGGCCCTGATATTTGATAAGAAGCACCTGATAACCCACCGATTAAAATACCAGCAATTATAGCTGTAATAAGCCCAGACGCTGCATCCGCTCCCGAACTCACTCCAAACGCAAGTGCGAGAGGCAATGCAACTGCCGTGACTGTCAACCCAGCCATTACGTCCTGCGATATTTTTTTACCATTGTAATTTTTAAATTCAAGTTTTAAATCTTGAATAAACTGTGTTACCATCTATGTCTCCCCTATTAATTTATTTTATGCATTATGACTATTAAATTTTTCTTTTTTTGCAAAAAATACTATTAAATTATTTATAACTAAACATTATTTAACAATATGTATAACATTTGCAATACTTATATCACAATACAAATGATTTATGAATACAGTTTATCACATCAATAAAATATTAACAACAAAAATATAAAAAAGACGCTGGATTTCCAACGCTTTTTATGAAAACATTTACTTCAATTAATTGTATACCGCATAAAAACAAATTTTATAAATATTATGTTTTTCTAAAATTTTATTAAATATTCAATTACTTAATTATTCATTTAAATAGATTTTAATATCTCCTATTTTAATATAATCAATAGTTAAAACATCCACTGGTTTTTCAAATATCATATTAATAGAAGCAGAAAATGGATTACTGCTTGATCCAGAACTGATACTCTTAATAATTGAGCCATCTTTCAACACAACAGAGACTACATCAAAAAAATTATGTTTAGGGTTATCAATATTGTCTACTAAATTATTTTTTAATTCTACATTTAAAGATATAGGAGATAATTTTACATTATCAATTTTATATTTTTTACCATCTAACTCAACTTCTTTATTAACATTTATTTTTTTTGATGTATTTTTATAATCAGCTTTAAAAGAAACATCCCAATTACCTTCAGTTTTTTTAGTTTCCTTCATTATTGAATATTTAAAATCATAGCTTTTCAGTTCTTCCATATTTTTTATATTAAAACTGTAATAATCATAAACCGTGCTTTTATTTGATTCAGTAAATAATATTTCACCATATAAAATATCATCAGGATCATTTTTATTTACAAAATAAAGTTCACTTATATATTCATCGGAATTTAATGTATTAACAGCAAATCTTATGCACAGCCTTTTTTCCACAAAACCTATATTATCCACATATATATAGCCCTTATCATCCAACATAATATTTTCTTGCTTGAAAGGTAGTACTTCATCAGGAATTAAACTGTTCATATATTGAGATTTTTGCTTTTCTTCCTCAAGCATATCACTTGTAATAGGTATTATAGACTTTTTAGTATTTTGTGTGAGGCTTTGGTTTATGAATTCTTCATTATCAGATAAAAAGTCAAATGGTTCAAATTTATCAAGCTCTATTATGCTATATTCCGTTAAATTATTTATTTTTAATGTCATCTTTTTATTAACTGACTTTTTAGCAGTGTTTCCGATTAATACAAATGTAGCTTTGTTATCTTTTTCATTATCGTCTTCAATTTTATAATATGTGTATCCGCCTGAACTATTAAAATCAAGGTTTAAATCTTCAAATTCAATATAATTTATATTTTCGAAACTTTCGCCATTTTCATTAATTAGTTCAAATATAATATAAAACGAATTTTCATCACCCAACATATTTGCGACATTTAATGTAATCCCATTGTTTGAATAATCTTTATTTATTTCAGTTCCTATTTCATTTACATATTTAATATTTTCACCAAAAAGCTTATAATAAACATTTGATATTCCTCCCTGTGCAAATACTACAGCAAATGAAAGTACTAAAGTCATTGCAGCTGCTAAAGGTAAAATCAACTTTTTCTTTGTTGATTTTTTATTTTTTAATCCTAATTTTTCTAATGTGAGATTTTTTACTCTTAATTTTTCTATTTCTGACATGCTATCTTCTTTTATATTTAAATTCTCATCTATAATGTCAAAATCATTTAAAAGATCATTTATTTTTTTCATAAATTTATCAATCCTTTCTTTTCTTTTATATAATAATTCCGTTATTAATTAGAGCTTGTTTTAATACTTCCTTACCCCTATATAGTTTGTTTTCCACTGTTTTCGGATTCATATCTAAAGAAAAAGCTATATCTTTTACAGCTTCATATAAATAATACCGCCTAATAAATATATCTTTGTCCGGCTGAGGTAAGCTATTTAATGTATCTTTAATAATTTTTTTATTTATAGATTTTGTTACTTCATCATTTAAATCAATATGAAACTCAATATCATCTTCTAGTAATGTTGAAAAATTCTTTTTAATTTTTCTGTTATAAGTATTAATGCTAATGTGACGTGCAATAGATATTATATAATTTTTAAATATTCCTTTTTCTTCTTTAAAATTGTTTATGGATTTCCACAACTCAACAAATACATCGGACACACATTCCTCTATATCCTGCTGATTTTCATATCCAAGAATCCTCGTTACTATTGTTTTTACTAAAGCTCCATAAATATCTATTACACAGGACAAACCCTTAGTTGGATTTTTCTTTAAAAGTTTAACTAATTTATCATCATTCATTATTTCCTCCGTAAATTCTTTCCGTATTTATATATTCACGTAATTTTTGCTTTTCACTCACTATATTTTAAATATTTTTTTATATATTTTATATACTATTGATCCCAATAAATTGTCATCCTGAACCATAGTGAAGGATCATATCTAATACTAATATACTAACATTAAAATTGTGTTCAAACAATATTTGTATAAATGTATATATAGTAGATTCATCAGAAATAATATTAAAATTAAATTAAAGTAGGAGATATTATGTTTATACCAAAAAGAATTCTATTTGAAAAAAACGCATTAGATTATGAAATAGGAAATAATATATATAATTTTTTTAAAGATAATAAAAATATAGAAATAATTAATTTAAAAGGAAACAAAATTAAAGAAAATATTCCAGGCAATGAAATATATGATTTTTATAGAGAAGGCAAAAAAACACTTGTAGTTGGAGTAAAAAAAGGCACAAAGTTTCAATCATGTAAACCATCAGCACATTACCAGCTTCCTTTAATGTCTGGGTGCATAGGGCAATGCGAATATTGTTACTTAAATACAAATTTAGGCGATAAACCATATATGAGAGTTAATGTAAATGTAAATGAGATACTACAACAAGCTGAACATTATATACAGGAAAGGCTTCCTGAAGAAACTATTTTTGAAGGTTCTGCTACATCCGACCCAGTACCAACAGAGCCATATTCAAATTCATTAAAACAAACAATAGAATATTTCAGCAAAAGCAATAAAGGCAAATTTCGTTTTGTTACAAAATATATTGATATAGATACACTATTAAACATAGTGCATAATAACAACACAGAAATCCGTTTCACTTTAAACACAAACAAAGTTATAAATGATTACGAGGGCAAAACTCCATCAGCAGAAAAAAGAATTGAAGCATGTAAAAAAGTTATAGAAGCAAAATATCCAACAGGATTTATTATTGCACCTGTTTTTATATATGAAGGATGGAAAAATGATTATAAAAATTTATTGTTGAATTTAAGTAATTCATTACCAAGTGAAATTATTCATCCTATTACATTTGAAGTAATTTCTCATAGGTATACAACAAGAGCTAAAAATGTAATACAACAAGCATTTCCAGAGACAACTCTGCCCATGATTGATGAAGAACGAAAGTTTAAATACGGCCAATTTGGTTATGGAAAATATGTTTACAAAAACGAAGAAATCAGTGAAATAAAAGAATTTTTCAATAATGAAATAGAAAGTATTTTTAAAAATAAAATAATTAAATATATAATTTAACAAAATTTAAGAGAGGTCAAAAAGCGACCTCTCTATAAAACATATGCTTCCCTTAACATTTTTATTTCTTTTGCATGACCTTCTAATTCATTTGGTGTTTCTAAATAAAATGGCAAATGGCGAAGACGAGGATGATTAATAATATTAACAAATGTTTCAAACCCCAGTGTTCCTTCCCCTATGGTTTCATGGCGATCCTTATGGCTGTTAAATGGATTTTTGCTATCATTTAAATGTATAGCATACAATTTATCGAGACCTATGATTTCATCAAATTTATTTAAAACTTCATCCAAATCATTTACTATGTCATATCCTGCATCATAAACATGGCATGTATCAAGGCATACTCCCATTTTATCTTTTAAAGTTACTCCATCTATTATTTGTTTTAATTCTTCAAAAGAACTTCCTATTTCTGTTCCTTTGCCTGCCATAGTTTCAAGCAGCACTGTAGTTGTTTGATCTTCTTTCAAAATTTTATTTAATGTTTCAATAATAATTCTTATTCCTTCTTCCTTTCCTTGTTTTACATGGCTTCCTGGATGAAAGTTGTATAAATTATTAGGAAGATATTCCATCCTTTTTAAATCATCTTCCATTACTTGTAATGCAAATTCTTTTGTGCTTTCATTGTCAGAGCAAGCATTTAAAGTATATGGTGCATGGCCCAATATGGGACCAAAATTATTTTCTTTCATTAATTTTAATAATTTTTCCATATCTACTGCATCAATTGCTTTTGCTTTACTGCCTCTTGGATTACGGGTAAAAAATTGAAATGTATTAGCATTAATTTTTAATGCATCTTTTCCCATAGCTTCAAACCCTTTAGAAACTGACAAGTGACATCCTATATTAAACATTTTTCCTCCAATTTATTATTGCTTATTTAATAATTTCTAATTAAATCAAAAAATTTCTCATCTTCTTTAATCAAATGGCCTAAAACAACATCATCTACGACAAAAAAACTAAAGCATCGTTTATTTCTGTTTTAGGCATTAAAACAACAAATTCTTCGCCACCCACCCTAAAAACATAGTCTGATTTTCTTATAGTAGAGCTAATTATTTCAGCTGTTTCCTTGAGAACTATATCTCCAACAGGATGACCCCATGTATCATTAATATTCTTAAAATGGTCCAAGTCCAATAAAATCATTGTTAAAGGTTCATTGTAACGATCAGAAATTAATATTTCATCATTAACTCTTAAATCAAAATAATATCTGTTATAAAGCCCTGTTAATTTATCTTTAATTGCAATATTTCTAAAGTTTTCTTCTGCTTGTTTTTGCTCTGTAATATCAAATAAACCAATTAAAATAGCCGGTTTATCATTAAAATTCATTTTTACTGAAGATAATATAAAAGTACCCACACCACTAGCTTTGTTTCCATATTTAAATTCAACATTTTCATTTTTTTCATATAATTTTATTTTATCCATAACTTTATAAAAAGCATCAGATTTTAATTTAAAAATTTCTTGGAAATAATTTGTATCTACATCTGAATTATTTACTTCTATTAATTTTTCAGCACTTTTATTCATAAAAAGTATTTCTTCAGTTTTTTCATCTATAAGAAACATAGCTCCATGCACTGTTTTAAAAAGCTTTATCATATTATCATTGCTTTCTTTTATATCTTTAAATGCTTTTAATAAACTTTTTTCTGCAGGAATAAATATAAATAATGTAATAAAAACTACCATTACTAAAGTTAAATAAAATAAAATATTTTCAGTTCTACCTACTATTTTAATTTTTTCATTTGATTCATTTTCATATTGATAAACTATGTCGTTCATACCATTTAGATAATAGGATTCATTATTATTTAATATATTAATATTTTTTTTTAAAGTTTCTTCATTATAATTTGAACTTTCAAACATATTTATAATATCTTTAGAAGCTAAAAGCATTTCCTGATGATTGCCTTCAATATGATCAAAAAGCTCTTTAATTTTTTTACTATTATTTATGTTTTTATCATTTTCATTTATAATACCATTTTTTAAATTAATATTAGTTTTTTCCCAATCTTCAGAGGTACTTTTTAATTCATTAATATAAAATTTTGTAGATTCTTCATCCACAGATAAATATAGGGCATATGCATCCTTAGTAATTTTTTGACTAAGCATTCTTTGTCTTCCAGAAATATTTATTATATTAGTTAATTCTAAATTTCTGTTGATTTCATATTGCAATATAAAATGTTTAGCAACACCTAAAAGCAATATTATAATCATTGCAGGAATAAACCTTAACAAAATAATTTTAGAAACCTCAGCGTACTTTAATTTGCTTCTTATCATTATAATCCTCTATTTTTATCATAAATATATTCTTAATATATTAAAAAAGGCATAAACTCTGCCTTTTTTAATATACATACATTTTTATTTACTTTTTAATGATTGTAACCTTTCAACTACTTTTTCCATCATTGATTGATATTTTGTAAGTTTTTCTCTTTCTTCTTTAACAACATTTTCTGGAGCTTTGCCCATGAACTTTTCATTGTTTAATTTTCCATGAACTCTGTCTAATTCGCCTTGAAGTTTAGTTTTTTCTTTTTCAAGCCTTTCAATTTCTTTTTCAAAATCTATTAAATCAGCTAATGGCAGATAAATTTCTGTTCCATCTATAACTGAAGATGCTGTATCTTCACCTATTTGTGTTTTATCATTAACTGCTTTAACTTCTGTAATATTAGCTAGTGTTGCAAAATAACTTGCTCCATTTACTATATATTCTTTGCAATTTTCTTTAGAAGGTATGAATATAGCTCTTGCTTTTTTAGATGGAGCAACATTCATTTCAGCTCTTACATTACGGATACTTCTTACTGCTTCCATAATGAATTCCATATTAGCTTCAGCTTCCTCAAAGTTTTCTTCTTCTTTAAATTCAGGCCAACTTGCTTTAACTAACCTTGAATCGCAATTTGGCAAGTAAGTCCATATTTCTTCCGTTATAAATGGCATGAATGGATGAAGTAATTTTAACATGTCTTTTAATACTTTTATTAATACAAATCTTGCTGTATCTTTATCTAACCCGTCTTCACCGTACAATCTTGGTTTTACAATTTCTATATACCAGTCGCAGTATTCATTCCAAATGAAATCATAAACTCTTTGTGCTGCAATTCCAAGTTCAAAACCATTAAAGTTTTCAGTAATTTCTTTTGTAGCTTTGTTTACTCTTGATAAAATCCATTTATCTTCTGTTTTATAATTAAGTGCAGCTGTTTTTTCATCTATTATTTCACCTTCTATGTTCATTAAAACAAATCTTGATGCATTCCAAAGTTTATTAGCAAAATTACGACATGATTCTAATTTTTCAACTTTAAAACGCGTATCATTACCAGGTGAAATACCAGTCATGAGCATGAAACGCAAAGCATCAGCACCATATTGGTCAATTATTTCTAAAGGATCTACACCATTACCCAAAGATTTACTCATTTTTCTTCCTTCAGCGTCCCTTACAAGGCCATGAACAAATACATGTTTAAATGGAGATACATCAGTCATTTCTAATGCAGAAAATACCATTCTAACAACCCAGAAAAATATTATGTCATATCCAGTTACTAAAACATCTGTTGGATAGAAATATTTTAAATCTTCTGTTTGGTTAGGCCAGCCCAGAGTTGAAAATGGCCAAAGTCCTGATGAAAACCAAGTATCTAAAACATCTTCATCCTGTTTAATATTTTGGCTTCCACATTTTGTACAACTATGAGGTGCATCCTTTTGTACCATCATTTCATTACAATCTTGACAGTAATATGCAGGTATTCTATGTCCCCACCACAATTGTCTTGAAATACACCAGTCCCTTATATTTTCAAGCCAGTGAGTATATATTTTATTAAATCTTTCA
This sequence comes from Firmicutes bacterium UBA6132, assembly GCA_002435835.1. The sequence goes on along the minus strand of DIVM01000276.1, from coordinate 4,311 downwards.
GGTACAAATTCAACATCTTTATTTTGTTCTGCTTTTAATGCTGGTTCTGCTAAATCTTTCATTGCAACAAACCACTGATCTGATACACGAGGTTCTACAATTGTATGACATCTGTAGCATGTTCCTACATTGTGGTCAGTATCTTCAGATTTTAATAAGTATCCATTTTCTTCAAGTTCTTTAACAAATAATTTTCTGCATTCATAACGGTCTAAGTGATTGTATTTGCCTGCAACTTCATTCATGGTACCATCTTGGTTCATGCAATTTATTTGCTCTAAATTGTGGCGAAGTCCTATTTCAAAGTCATTAGGATCATGACAAGGTGTTATTTTTAATGCTCCAGTTCCTTTTGTCATATCAGGATATTCATCAGCTATTATAGGAATTTCTCTTCCAACTATTGGAACAATAACTTTTTTGCCTATTAAATGTTTATATCTTTCATCATCATGATGAGCTGCTATAGCTACGTCTCCAAAAATAGTTTCAGGACGAGTTGTTGCAACTACAAAATATTCGTCTTTATTATCAACATAAGGATATTTAACAAAATAATATTTACCAGGTGTATCTTCATGGTCAACTTCAGCATCTGACAAAGTTGTTTGGCAATCAGGACACCAATTTATTATTCTGTTTCCTTTATAAATAAGTTTTTTCTCATATAATTTAATGAAGAATTCTTTTACTGCTTCGTTACATCCTTCATCCATTGTAAATCTTTCTCTTGACCAATCACAAGAATCACCAAGCTTTTTCATTTGGCCAACAATTGTTCCACCAAATTCTTCTTTCCAATTCCATGCTCTTTTTAAAAACTCTTCACGGCCTAAATCTTCTTTAGATTTTCCTTCTTCTTTTTTAATTCTTTCAACAACTTTAACTTCAGTTGCAATACTTGCATGGTCAGTACCAGGCAACCACAATGCCTCATAACCCTGCATTCTTTTCCATCTTATTAAAACATCTTGTAATGTATGGTCTAATGCATGGCCCATATGTAATTGTCCTGTGATATTTGGAGGAGGTAAAACAATTGTAAAAGGTTTTTTCTCAGGATTAGGTTCTGCTTTAAAACAGTTTTCTTCCATCCACGAGCTGTATATTTTATCTTCAAATTCTTTTGGGTTATACTTACTTGGTATATTTGTTGTCATTATATATATATCCTTTCGTTTTTTAATTTCGTTAGTTTAGGGACGCTTCTTTGATTACGTAAACTTTACATACGCAGTCTCGTTCACCAATTTATCAGCTCGCTTTCGCTCGCATAAATTGGGAACTCGTTGCGGTTGACCTACCGCCATTTTTCAGAAAAAACACTCTGAAAAACGGGGTTAGGGCATACAGGGCATACAAAAAGCGGACTTTCTCCCTCTAAAAGGACGAGAAAACCCGCGGTACCACCTTAATTCCAATTGGCTCTTAATTTTTTAACGGAAATCCGTTTAATCTTACTCTATTCAGATTAAATGCTCTAAAGCTACCTTCAATACAAATTTACTCATGAAGTCTTTCAGCCCTTGTACTTCAATCTCTTAAAAGTGTTTGTATTTACTCCTCTTTTTCACTGCATTGTCTTTATTTAATTATAATTCATAATAATAAAATTTTAATTCTTTGTCAATAGTTTAGTAAAATTAATAACAAAATAATTAATTATATAAATCCATAAAATTTTTAAATATATTATTATAATTACAAACAAAGGTTAGGCTTTTATTAGCTTAACCTTTGTTTGCAAATTGTTCATTGAATATTACATTATTTTGCTTATTATTTTTATAACATCTTCTTTAACTGGTTTTTTTGGATTAGTAGCTGTACAAGCATCTAAAAGAGATTTTTCTGCTATTTCATTCATGTTCAATTTCACTTCATTTAAATCAATCCCACATTCTTTTAAGGTCGATGGTATATTCATCATCTTACGCATTTTTTCTATTTCATGAATTAAATTTTTTACTCCAATTCTCACATTAGAAGAAGGTAAATTTAATAGTTTTGCTATTTTAAAATATTTCTTCGCCGCATCACTGTGTTCCATATAATTATTGTCATTAAAACACGAATTGTAATCTATTATTGTTGGTAAAAGAATTGCATTAGCTCTGCCATGAGGAATATGAAATTTGCCTCCTAATGTATGAGCAATTCCATGATTTAACCCCAAAGAAGATGAATTAAACGCAATGCCAGCCATGCAAGATGCATTATGCATTTTTTCCCTTGCTTTTAAATTATCTCCGTTTTTATACGATATGGGTAGATACTCAAAAGCCAGTTCTAATGCTTTTTCGGCTAAAGCATCGGAACAGTCAGAAGCATTAACTGATACATATGCTTCCAAAGCATGCGTTATTACATCCATACCAGTATCAGCAGTTACGCTTGGTGGTGCTGATTTTACAAGTTCAGGTGAAAGTATAGCTACATCAGGCAAAAGTCCTTCTGACACAAGAGGATATTTAATCCCTTTTTTTCTATCAGTAATAACAGAAAACATGGTTGCTTCTGATCCAGTCCCACTCGTTGTAGGTATTGCAATAAGTTTTATATTTTCAACTTTGTTTATATTCTTTGTCATCTCCCTAATAGCTTTAGCTGCATCTATAGGAGAACCTCCGCCTAAAGCTATAATTATTTCTGCTTTTGATTTAATAAGTATTTCTACACCTTTAGATATAACTTCTATATCTGGGTCAGGCAGTATTTCGCTAAATACTATAATATTGCAATTTACAAGTTTATCTTTTATTTTATCAACTACACCGGACTTTTCCATAAATGAATCAGTTACTATCATAACCTTTTTATTATTAATGTCTTTCAATTTGTCCAGTGAATCTTCGCCATAATATATTTCAGTTTTAACTTTAAAAATATTCATTAATTAAATTCCCCTTTATCTGCGTTAAAAGCACACACAATCCTATGAGCTTTTTGATATAAATATAAAGGTTGCTAAAAATAATATTAATTAATTTTTAACAACCTTTTATAATATTATTAAATTGCTATTATTTATTATAAAATCTTTTCAATTAATTCTTTATGAGGTGATGCAATAACAGAACTACTGATTATTGTGCCCTCATCTTGAAGTTCATTCATGCAAGCTTTAACTGCAGAGTTAACTGATGAAAGTTCACCTGAAAATATTAGGAATCCTTTGCCTCCTAATCCTCTTGCTATTCTAATTTCTATCAAATCTACATTTGAAACTTTAACAGCAATATCTCCTGCCTTTACAGATGTTACAGCAGATATGGTTTCTATAACTCCTATTGACTTTACATCATCTATTTGTGAAGTACCAGAAAGTGCTGGAATAACTTTTTCGCTGATGTTATTTATTATTTGATTATCAACTATAAAAATATCACCTATTTTTATTCCGGTTTCAACAGCATTTTTTACTGAGCCAACATTTCCAGTTACAATTATAATGTATTTACCAGGACATATAGGAGTTGCTATTACTAATTCCACATCAGCGGACTTTAACATTTCGTCTGCAGCCTTTATTCCAATTGCAATGCTCCTAACTTCTATTAATCCTAATGATTTATTCATTATATACCACTTCTTTCTATATCATTTTATATCATGTTAAAACATAGCTTGTATCATAAATACTGATATAAATATTGCTATTGCAGGTGAATCTATGTGTGTGTCACAATGACTGTTAAAAGTATGTCCTGCAAAATCTCCTATCAATGAGCCAACAATTCCAAAAACAACTCCCATTACAGGATTTCCTGATAATACTGCTGCCATTGCTGCAGGATAAGTGATATGGTGTGTTGCAGGAGTTGCAAAACCTGTTTGAGTAAATATTAAAGATATTGCGCTTATACCAAAGCATATTACCGGGAATATAGAAATTAATGATGGGTCAACTCCTGAAGCCTTTAGAGAAGCTGCTACATATCCAACCATTAACCCTATTCCTCCACCAGTTACAATATTGAAAATTAAAGCATTGCCCGATGAGAAATATACTCTTTTTTCTTTGCCTTCATACTTTCCTATTAACCCTGTTTTGCCAAATAATAATCTTCCAGCTACATGCAAAATAAAAACAGTTAATCCAGGTGAATCTGTAGGTAGCTTCAAAATTCCGCTTATTAAATAGTTCACTAAAAATCCTATAACTCCGAAAATTCCGCCAATAATTAAAACTGTGTAATCACCTAAACCATTTAATGATGAAACTATATCTTTACCGCTTTCTAATTTATGTCTTTTATTTGCTGCAAATGCTGCAGCCACTACAGCAGGACCAACAGCTATATGTGGTCC
>DIVM01000275.1 GCA_002435835.1 Firmicutes bacterium UBA6132 | reverse complement strand
ATGATCTCTCTCCCACTATCTTCATTCGAAATTATTAAATTATTTTAACGATGTACATTATAACTTCAAATATGAGAATTGTAAAGGAAAATATTTATAGTAAAAAATTCATTAATATACATAATATTTTTTATATATTTATAAATTTATAGCTTGCATTTGTAATTTTAATATGCTAATATATGAAAGGTTTTGAACTTATAAATTTTTGGAGGAAACATGAACGAAAAACAAGTATCAACAATTGCTAACCCGTCCCCATTAGGACTTTTAGGTTTTGGATTGACAACTGTACTTTTAAATTTGCATAATGCAAATATTATCCCACTTTCTATTGTAATAGTAGCAATGGGATTTGCATTAGGTGGATCAGCGCAAATTATAGCAGGAATTATGGAATTTAAAAAAAATAACACATTTGGAGCTACTGCATTTACTGCATATGGATTTTTCTGGTTGTCACTTATTTTGATTTGGATTAACCCATTTGAAGGAATAAAACCTGCTGATGAAATAAGCATGGGATTTTATTTATTACTTTGGGGAATTTTCTCCGTATTTATGTTTATAGGAACATTAAAGCATGGCAGAGGAATACAAATAGTATTTTTATCTTTAGTTGCATTATTTTTCCTTTTAGCAATAGCAGATTTTACAGGTAATCACAGTTTAAAAATTACAGCTGGATATGTAGGGATTTTCTGTGGATTATCAGCAATATATAATTCAGTAGCGCAAGTTGTTAATAATGAATATAAAAAAACAATAATGCCATTATAATTAGAATATAGAATTTAAACAGCAAATTTTTAATAAATTTGCTGTTTTTTATTTTAAAATTAAATTATTTCCTTTTATGCTTTATTTTTAGCATTTTTTAAAAGTATATATGAAATTAATTGAGTTATAATATTTATGTTAAATTAATTTTAATTTAATAATAATTTACAAGGAGAAATATTATGGCAAAACCTGATAACAGAAAAGATAATGTAGCAAGAATTCAAAATAATATAGACAATACAATTGCTAATTACAGAGAAACAAAAGATAAAATTAAATTAGTAGATGATCCTACACAAAAAAGAGAATTAGAAGCTAAAAATGAAAGAAGAGAACAATCGCTTCAAAACATGAAAGAAGAAATTAAAGACGAAGCAAGGGATAGAAAAAATAATTATAAATAGTAATTAATTAGGGCGTTTATGCGCCCTTTTGTTTTTATATTCAGAAAACATTTACAATTATAAAAAAATATGTTATATTGTCGTTGGGTAGTATTCATAAGAAACTGCACCTTATACTATGATTTATTTATTTTTAATATGGTTAAATGGCTTATATCCATTAAGGAATGGGACCAGGGAGTGTCTCCTCTGATTAAGGAGGTGATATTTATGAAAATTGGATTTATTGGAGCTGGAAAAGCTGGGTTTACCCTTGGCAAATATTTTTGTAAACATAATTTAAATGTTATAGGATATTACAGCAAAAATTTTAATTCAACAATACAGGTAGCAGAATTTACAAACACAAAATGCTTTAAAGATTTAAAAAGCATTGTAGAGGAAAGTGATACTCTATTTCTTACTGTTCCTGACGGAACAATAAAGGAAGTATGGGATTGCATTCGAAAATTGCCTATTAAAAATAAAATAATATGCCACTGTAGTGGTTCATTGTCATCAGCAGTTTTTTCAAATATTGATATTCATCAATGCTATGGATACTCTATCCACCCACTCTTTGCAATCAGTGACAAACTGAATTCATACAAAGAGATTTCAGGTGCTTTTTTTACATTGGAAGGTTCAGAAGAACGACTTACGGAAATGCAACTTTTTTTAGAAAAATTGGGAAATCCAGTACAAGTCATAAGTTCTGTTAATAAGCCCATCTATCATAGTGCGGCTGTTTTTGCGAGCAATTTTGTTGTTGCGCTTATGCAAACAGGAATAGATTTGTTAATTTCCTGTGGCTTTGATGAACAAGGTGCAGCAAAAGCATTAAATCCGTTATTGATTGGAAATGTTCAAAATATAATAAAACAGGGCACAACATTTTCTCTTACAGGACCTATTGAACGCTCAGACATGGGGACTATTGAAGGGCATTTACAATCTATGCCTGAAAATGAAAAAGAGCTTTATATTTTGCTATCTAAAAAACTTATTGAAATCGCATCAAAAAAAAATCCTGAAAGAAATTATGAATTATTAAAAAATCAATTGAAAAAATGGGGTAAACAATGAAAAACACAGTTTTAACATTTAAAAATGCAAAACAAGAAAATAAAAAACTTACAATGCTAACAGCATATGATTATTCAATTGCAAAACTTGTTGACGATACAGGCATTAATTCGATATTAGTAGGGGATTCCCTGGGTATGGTCATGTTAGGCTATGAAGATACACTTTCTGTTACTATGGAAGACATGATTCATCACACAAAAGCAGTTGCAAGAGGATCAAAAAATGCTTTAATAATAGCTGATATGCCGTTCATGTCATATCAAACATCAGTTTATGATGCTGTAGTAAATGCAGGACGTTTAATAAAGGAAGGACGTGCTCATGCTGTGAAGCTTGAAGGTGGGGAAGAAGTGTGTAAGCAAATAAAAGCTATTGTGGATTCTTCAATTCCTGTAATGGCTCATTTAGGACTGACCCCTCAGTCTATAAATGCTTTTGGTGGATTTAAAGTTCAAGGTAAAGATATGGATGCTGCTAAAAAAATAATTGATGCTTCTAAGGCTGTTGAACAAGCTGGAGCATTTGCTGTTACACTTGAATGCATACCTGAAAAATTAGCTGAAATAATAACTAAATCAATTTCCATTCCTACCATTGGAATAGGAGCTGGTAAAGTATGTGACGGACAAGTATTAGTATACCAAGATATGTTAGGAATGTTTTCTAACTTTACTCCTAAATTTGTTAAGCGCTATGCAAATATAGGAGATCAAATGAAAGAAGCTTTTTTAAGTTATCAAGAAGATGTTAAAAATGGAATATTTCCTGGCCCAGAACATAATTTTTCAATTTCGAATGAGATAATCCAAAAATTATATGGAAGTGGAGAATAATGATGCAGGTAGCAAAAACAATTAAAGAAGTTAGAGAAATAGTTAAGCGATGGAAAAAGCAAGGTTTAAGCGTAGGATTTGTGCCAACTATGGGATATCTTCATGAAGGGCATAAAAGTCTAATAATAAATGCTGCTAGTGAAAATGATCGAGTAGTTGTTAGTATTTTTGTTAATCCAATGCAGTTTGGTCCAACAGAAGATTTAAGCAGTTATCCCAGAGATTTCGAGCATGACTCAAAAGTATGCCAAAATAATGGAGCTAATTTGATTTTTCATCCTGCGTCTTCTGAAATGTATTCTGAAGATTTTTGCTCATTTGTTGATATGACAGGTCTTACAGAAGGTCTTTGTGGTAAAAGCCGACCAATACATTTCAGAGGAGTATGCACAGTTGTTTCTAAATTATTCAATATTGTTCAGCCAGACAAAGCTTATTTTGGACAAAAGGATGCACAACAGCTTGCAGTAATAAAACAAATGGTAAGGGATTTGAATGTTGACATAGAAATAATAGGATGTCCCATAGTTCGTGAAGAAGATGGTTTGGCAAAAAGCTCTAGAAATACTTATTTAAATAAAGAGGAAAGAAAGGCTGCATTGATTCTTAATAGTTCATTATTAAAAGCTAAAAAAATGATATTGGACGGTGAAAAAGATGCAGAAAATATATTGAAATTAATTATAGAAACAATTAATACTGAACCATTATCTAAAATTGATTATGTAGAATTGGTGGATGCAGAAACTCTTAAAAGAGTTGAAATAATAGAAAAACCAGTTTTGGTAGCAATTGCTGTATATATAGGAAAAACTCGATTAATTGATAATTTTGTTACGAAGTAACAAGGTTTCCGTGACTAAACAAATAAAGGAGAATTAAATACTATTATGAAAATAACAATGTTAAAAGGAAAAATACACAGAGCAACTGTTGTTCAAGCTGAACTAAATTATGTGGGAAGCATTACAGTGGATGAGGATTTGTTGGATGCAGCAGGAATTTATGAATATGAAAAAGTTCATATTGTTGATATTAATAATGGAAACAGATTTGAAACTTATACGATTGCAGGAGAACGAGGAAGTGGCATGATTTGCTTAAATGGTGCAGCAGCAAGGTGTGTTCAGGTTGACGATAAAATAATTATTATGGCATATTGCACTATGAATGAAGAAGAAGTAAAAAATCATAAGCCAAATGTTATTTTTGTAGATGAAAAAAATAAAATCGAAAAAATAACAACATATGAAAAACACGGTTTATTGAGTATGTAGAGTTTAAGAAAGGTGGACAGTATTATAACTGTCCATTATTCTTATATACAAAAACTGTGGTACAAGTACATATCGATTTTAAAAGTGGTAAACTTTATTAATTTACTTGTAATATTTAAATTTGACAATTATAATTATGTGTACTTAAAGTTTATTTTAATAACTTTTATGGAGAGCTCATGAATTTTAAAAAAGAATTTTTAATATTAATTGTAGTTATTATAGTTTTATTTTTTAATTTTATATATGAAGACTCAAATAAATTAACAAATGAAGAAATACAATGGTTAAAAAGTCAAAAGGAAATTATATATGCTGCTAATGAAAATGCACCTCCACTTCGTTTTGTTGATGATGTAGATAATCAATATAAAGGTGTAGTAGTCGATTTAATAAATCAAATTTCTTTAGAAACAGGCACAAATATAAAAACAGTTCCTATGCAGTGGTCAGAAGCATTGAGTTCTTTAGCGGAAGGTAGTACACAAATTTGTGACATGTTTATAAGTCCTGAAAGAGGTAAAAATTATTTATTTACAAATCCAATTTATAATTTAAGAACAGTTTTACTGTTTATAGATAAGAACATTGGTAACTTAAGAGATATAAATAGTATTACTATAGCTACGGAAAAAGGGGATTATGCAAATAGCTATTTGCAAATTAATTACCCCAATGCTGAATTAATATATGTTGACAATGTGGAAGAAGGTTTTTTAATGCTTTTAAATAAGGAAGTAGATGCTGTAGTAGGTGATGAACCTGTTATACTTTATTTATTAAAACAAAATAGAAATTCTCAACTAAATTTATTTAATAAGGTATTGTATGAAAAAGATGTTGTTTTTGCAGTTCCAAAATCTAAACCGGAATTAGTTTCTATACTAAATAAAGCAATTAAAAATCTTGAACGCAAAGGGCAACTTGAAAAAATTCAGCAAAAATGGTTTGGAATATCCACTCCTTTAAAAAAAAGTATAAATATATATGATGTATTTAAGTTTGTAGCTTTTCCAGTTATAATTATAGGAATAATGTTCGTTTTTATTGTTCTTAACAATCATTCATTAAAAAAATTAGTAAAATTGAAAACTCAAGAATTAGAATATAGCAGAAATGAACTTAGAAATATATTTGATGGTGTCAATGATTTTATGGTGGTTATTGATGAAAATAAAAAGATCATTAACGCAAATAAAGCTTTTGTTAAGTATTTAGGAATATCACTGCAAGAGGCGATTGGAAAAAATTGCAATGAGTACTTGAAGAATTCTTTTAGTGAATGTTATGAATATACTTTGGATGAAGTGATAAAAAATAATAATAAAATAACTCAAGAAAAAATGGTTAAAAATGAAGTATACGAAATAAGTTTTCAACCTGTAATAGAATTAAATAAAACAATAATTATAACAATTAGAAATATAACTGTTGATAAAATTAATAGAAATCAAATGTTGCAAACTAATAAAATGGTGGCAGTAGGTCAATTAGCAGCAGGTATGGCACATGAAATAAGAAATCCATTAGGAATTATTAGAACTCAAAGCTATCTTTTAAGCTTAAATGATAAAATAGATGAATCTATGAAAAAATCATTAAATTTTATTGATAATAGCATAAATAGAGCAAGTAATATAATTGATAACGTTTTAAATTTCTCAAGAATATCGAGCAATAAAAAAGAATCAATTTTTATAGAAAAAATTATATCTAATATAATAGAACTTCATAGCGATTTAATAAAAAAGAAAAATATAATTATTGAAGTAAATTGTTTTATTGAAGAGAAAATTTTAATAAATGTTGAAAGTTTACAACACATTATATTAAATTTAGTTTCAAATTCTATCGATGCTATAAACTACGGTGGTTATTTAAAAATAAATATTATAAAAGAAAATAACAATATCATACTTATTTGTGAAGATAATGGAATTGGTATAGAAGAAAAACATATGGAAAGTTTGTTTAATCCATTTTTTACAACAAAGGAATTAGGAAAAGGTACTGGTCTTGGGTTGTATATTGTTTACTCAGAAGTACAAAAGTTAAATGGATATATTGATGTAAAAAGTAAATTAAATAAAGGTACTATGTTCAAAATCATATTACCTATTGAAAAGGAGGTTTTATAATGGCTGGTTTATTTAAAGTTTTAATTGTAGATGATGATTCTGATTATAGAGAAACTTATAAAATGCTCCTTTCTAAAAAAGGATATTATACTGAAACAGCTTCTTCAGCCCAAGAAGCTTTACAACTAATTAATAAGGATTTTTATCCATTAATAATAAGTGATATTATGATGCCTGGTATTAATGGGATTAGTTTTTTAAAACAAGTAAAAGAAATAGATAAAAATATTGAATTAATAATGGTAACAGGTTATGGAAGCATCGAGACTGCGGTTGAAACTATGAAAATAGGAGCTTTTGGTTATTTTATTAAAAGTCATAATGTTGAAGAGTTAATACTTGAAATTGATAAAGTAAAAAAGATATATTCTCTTAGAAATATAAATGACATAAATAAAAATAATGAAAAAAATAAATATATTTACTCAAGTAAAAACAAAAGAATGCAGGAAATATATGAACTTGTAAATACAGTTGCTAAAAGTAACTCAAATATACTTATTACTGGAGAATCAGGTGTAGGAAAAGAAATTATAGCAAATATGCTTCATGAAAAAAGTTATAGAGCAACAATGCCTTTTATACCAATTAATTGTCAATATTTTTCTAATAACTTAATTGAATCAGAACTTTTCGGACATGAAAAAGGTGCTTTTACAGGATCTACATCAATTAGAATTGGTAGATTGGAAGAAGCTAATGGAGGTACTGTATTTCTTGATGAAATAGGTGACATGGATGAAAGTACACAAGTTAAATTATTAAGAGTTTTAGAATCAAGAAAAATAGAGCGCATTGGTTCTAATAAATTAATTGAAGTTGATTTTAGATTAGTTTCTGCTACAAACAAGGATATACAAAAATCGGTTTCTTCTAATAAATTTAGAGAAGATCTATTATATAGAATAAATACTATAGAAATAAATATCCCACCCCTAAGACAAAGAAAAGAAGACATAGACGATTTAATTAATTTTTTTATTAATATGTTTAATAAAGAAATGGGAAAAGGAATAAAAGAAGTGGATGAAGAAACTAAAACAAATTTATTAAATTATGATTACCCAGGAAATATTAGAGAGTTAAAAAATATAATAGAAAGATTAGTTGTTTTGTCAAGAAATGGAGTATTAAAAGGTAATCTATTTAATAAAAAAGATATAGTAAGTATGGAAGAAGATATAGAAAATATTATACCATACAAGCAAGCTAAAAATAATTTCGAAATTAATTATATTAAAAATGTTTTAAAAAGCTGTGGTAATAATATTACCCATGCTGCAATAGCAATGGGAATTAGCAGGAGACAACTTTTTAATAAAATAAATGAACTTAGTATAAAGGAATATATTTAAAATAAGGTAGGTAAAAAAGTGCTATGCAGAAAATTTCCATGTGGAAATAATATGCATGGCATTTTTTTTGTTTTTACTTAAGTTGCAATAAAATAATTTTGCAATTATTGGCATGTAATTTGCTTAATATATAATAAAATCATTTTAGGAGGATTATATGGAAACAAAAGTAAAAAAACTCGAATTTTACGGTGGTGAATGGATGTCATTCATTCCATTTTTAGTGTTTTTAATTTTAATAATTACTACTACATTTTATTTTGGATCTATTTCAGATGGAGCATTATGGGTTCCAGCATTTATGGCAATAATAATTGGATTTTTCTTTGCAAAGAATAAAACAGATTTTGCAAATGCAGTAATTGATGGTATGGCAAGTAAAGAAGCTATAATCCCAGTTGTTTGTTGGTTGTTTGCAGGTGTGTTCTCAAGAATTTTAAGAGAGTCAGGTTTAGCGTCTGGTATAGCAGGTATAGCTGCATCAATGGGCGTTGGAAGTACAGCTTTTACAGTAGTTACATTTATAGCATCAGCTATTTTTGCATCAGCATCTGGAACAGGTTTTGGTACAATTGCAGCAGGTATGGGTGTTCTTTATCCAGCGGGAGTAGCACTTGGAGCTAATCCAGCTCTTTTAGCTGGGGCAATAATTTCAGGTGGAGCATTTGGTGATAATTTAGCACCTGTATCTGATACTACAATTTGTTCAGCAACATCTCAAGGAGTTGATGTTCCTGGCGTTGTAAGATCAAGATTAAAATATGCGTTTGTAGCAGGTGCTATTACAATTATTTGTATATTAATATTTGGTTCCGGTTCAAGTAGTACAGGTATATCACCTGAAGCTTATATTTATAATAAAAATACATTATTTATGTTTATACCAGTAATAATTACAATTATAATTGCAATAAAAACTGGTGATATTATAATAGCAACAACAATTGGTTCAGTTCTTGCTGCAATAACAGCAGTTGTAACAGGATTATTTGATATAGTTCAAATTGATGTTGTTGAAGCAGCTAAACCTGCTTTATTATCAGTATCAGGCGTAGGTCTTGATCGTACTGTTGGTGGAGTTATTTATTCAGGATTAAACAGTATGATTCAAGTTAGTATTTTAGCTCTAATGTTATTTGGTTCAATTTCTATTATGAGAAAAGGTCAGGGAGATATTAAATTATTAAATACTCTTGGAAAAGTGGCTAATACAAGAGTGGGAGCAGAACTTACAATTTCAGCTATGGTTATTATTCTTTCAGCATTAATGGGACTGAATGCTCCTGCTATACTTGCAGTAGGTGCTTCATTTGCTAAGCCTTTAGGACAAAAACATGGCATAAGCCCATATAGAGTAGCAAACTTACTTGATGCTCAATCAAACACGTTAGTTTATTGTTTACCATGGACACCAGCAATGATATACACATTAGGCTTTGCAGCTGATAGTTCAGCTCCATTAGTAGCAACTCAAATTACGCCATTTGTATTCTATTCTTATGCTATGATAGCTGTTATGTTTGTTTCAATAATATTAGGAATAGGTCAAAATGATAATATGGAAAAATCTAAAACAAAATTAATAAATAAATTAGCTAAATAAAAATAATATCAATTTTAAATTTAAACAACAAAAAAGATAATTAAAATGATTTATAAAATCTTTCTTAATTATCTTTTTTTAGTTTATTATTTAATTTAATATGATAGTATATTGAAGTAACAAATGCGGCTATAATTTTTACTAAAAGGTCTGATGCTGAATCTTCTAATCCTCCTTTAACCATTTGTGAATTAGCAAGTAAATCTCCTGCTGACTCAAACAGCTCCCATAAGACACCTAATGTAACAGTAAAGCTAAACGAAAACAATGTTTTAATAAATAAGAATCTTTTTTTTGAAGTTTTAGTTGAATTAATAATTACTCCTTCTATTAAGTGATAGGAAATAATAACTACATAAAAACCGAACACACTATGAAGAAACAAATCCCAAAACCAAAACTTATCATAAAAATTTAAAATTTCTCCTAAATATAATGCAAGAAAAATAAATATAATAGAAACTAAATTAAAATTATAAGGAAGATTTACTTTCTTTTTTTTAGATATGTATGTAATTAAAAATGGCATTAAAAATATTATAATGGTTAAGAGTGATAAATATAATTCAGTCCACTGTTTTGCAAATATACATATAACTACTTTAATGAATAGTATTATTTCAAATATTATTAATAATGTAAAAGATAATTTTTTCATTAAGTTTTCCTTTAAATAAATATTTAATTTATTATGTCCATTTTCATAAAGTATATAATTAAATAATTTCATAATCAGAACATTTATAATCAAAATTTTTTTAAAATAATTTTGTTTTGTGATTTTATCACTGAAATAATTTTTAAAAAACTATATTATAAATTTATAATATATAATTGATGGAGGTATGAATGAAAAACTTTTTTAAAAATTTAAAAAATAATAAATATTTATTTATTATAACTATCCTTTATTTTACTCTTGGATTTGTTAATATACATTTTTCACTTTTAGGTTTAATTTGTATGTTACTTCCTTTTGCTTTATTAGTAAAAACAAATAAGAAAACATATTGCCAAGGATATTGTCCAAGAGCAAATCTATATACTAAAGCAGGAAAAATTGTTCGTAAAAATTCAAGAAAAACTCCCATGTTTTTTATAAAAGGCAATATGAAATGGATTATGTTATCATATTTTGGTATAAGTTTATTTTTTATTGTTATGTCAACTATAAGGGTAGCATCAGATTTAATGATTCCATTAGAACAACTAAGGTTTTTAATTGTATTTAAAATACCGTTTAATATGGTTCAATTAATTGAAATAAACAATGTTTTGCCTTGGATTACGCATTTGTCCTACCGATTTTATTCTATGATGTTAACAACAACTATAATAGGACTAATTTTAGCACTGGTATATAAGCCAAGAACTTGGTGTACTATTTGCCCTATATCAACAATTTCTGAAGTGTATTTAAATAATACAAAAAATACAAAAGTGGCTAATTAAATTTGAAATTATAAAGGGGCTATCGCCCCTTGCCTAAATAGTTTGAAAAACATTGACGTTTAAGTAAAATATTGATAATATAAATTAAAGAGATTTTTAAAATCTTATTAGGAAAATGTTTCTAAATAGAAATAAATTTTATTGAAAATATTAATTAATTATTATTAAAGGAGCTTACTATGTTAGATTTAAAAATTTTAAATGGTAAAATTATTGATGTTGAAATTAAAAAAATTATAGAAGGAAATTTAGGAATTAAAGACGGAAAAATAGTTGATATAGGTAAAGTTTTAAGTGATGCTAAGCATGAAATAAATGCTAATGGAAATTATATATCGCCAGGTTTTATAGATATTCATATGCATGAAGAGGATTTATCATTAACAAATAAAAAAGAGTATGATATATCGCAAACTATGTTAAACATGGGAGTTACAACTGCTGTAACAGGCAACTGTGGAAATAACAGACAAAGTATTGTTGAACTCCATGACTTCATTAAAGAAAAAGGTAATCCTGTGAATTATATGTCTTTTATAGGACATAATTTTTTAAGAGATACGTCAGGCAATACTGATATATATAGAAAATCTTCAAAAGAACAAATTAAAAAAATTCAAGGTATGGTAAAAAAAGCAATTGATTTTGGAGCTGTTGGTATTTCATATGGATTGGAATATTGTCCTGGTATTGATATAGAAGAGGCAATTGAAGTTGCTAAAGAAATAGAAGGTAGAAAAGATCTTTTATTAGCAGCACATTATCGAAAAGATTCTATATATGCGTTAGATGCTATAAAGGAAATGGCACAAATAGGAAAAGAAACTAATATACCATTTCAAATTTCACATTTATCAAGCTGTAGTGCTTATGGGAATATGACGGAAGCTTTAAAATTAATAGATGAAATTGTAGATGGTGGACTTGATTTACAAGTAGATGCATATCCATATGATGCTTTTAGTACATATATTGGTTCAGCAGTATTTGATGATGGATGTTTAAAGTTATGGAATAAAGATTATGATTCCATAATGCTTACAGAAGAACCTTTTAAAAATAAAAGATGTGACAAATTTTTATTTGAGAAAGTAAGAAAAGAATATCCAGATATGCTTGCAGTTGCATATGTTATGAATGAAAATGAAATATTTGAAGCTTTAAACAATAAAAATGTAATGATAGCAAGTGATGGAATTTACAGAAATCATTCAGGGCATCCAAGAGGTGCTGGAACCTTTCCAAGAGTTATAGGAAGATTTGTGAGGGATAAAAAAGTAATGGAGTTTTTTGATGCCTTATATAAAATGACATATATGCCTGCTAAAAGACTTAATTTAAAATCAAAAGGTTTAATAAAAGAAGGTTATGATGCTGACATAGTAATATTTAATTATGATACAATAATAGATAAAGCGACATTTGAGGACCCTCAATTAAAACCAGAGGGTATTGAGTATGTTATTATAAATGGAAAAGTAGCAGTAAAAAATGGTGTGTGTGTTAATAATACTTTAGGTACATTTATAAAGAGAGGAGAAGTATGAAATCATAAAATAAACAATTAACTAATAATATTTTAAAGTTTTTCACATAAAAAAATTAGAAATATGGAAATTATAAAATTAATTACCAAATAACATAAAATTATATAAAATAATTAGCTTTACTTTAGCCATAATATTATAAGAAAGTTTTATAAATAATTTATAATAACTTTTTATAAATTTTGTAAGGGAGATATACAAAATGGAAAAAAATCATGAACACAATCCTGGAGTTAAATGTTTAGTAAATACTTGTCATTATTACTGTCAAGGAGATCATTGTGATGCTCCCAAAATAGAAGTACAGCATAGAAATGCAACAAGCAGTAAAGAAACAGATTGTGCAACATTTAAACCTCATCAAGGTATGTCTAGTATGTCTTAATTCATAAAAAATTACCCCAACATATATGTGGGGTAATTTTTTTTATCAATATAGTTTTAAATTATTATTTAATTAATATTTTTTCTATTTTACCCACATATAAAGTATGGAAATCTTTATTAGGATAATCTTTATTAAGTATATTTTTATCTAAAAAAGATTCTTCTTTTAAATCTTGTGCAAATAGTTTTTTACATATAATAACTTTTTCAGCTTCTTTAAAATAAGGTGTTTCTCCATCAAAACCTATAGTGAGATTGGAATTAGATATTTTATCTTCATCACGTCCTGAAACAGATCCTAAATAACCCAATGTTTTTTTATAACTATCATCATAAAATGTTAATGAAAAACTATCTGAAGCATCTATAAATTCTTTTGTATATCTTTGTGGTCTAAGGAAAATAAAAACTACATCCATATTCCATAAAACTCCAAGACCACCCCAACTTGCTGTCATTGCATTAACTTTACCTTCATTTTCAGCTGTTATAAGCATGAAATCTTTTCCAATCATTTTAAAAGTATTTTCATTTAAATCTACAGGGTTAATTTCTTTGTATTCTAACATAGCATTCTCCTTTTACATTTCTTAAATTTCAATTCATTTCAAGATTTTTACTAATGTAATGATATTATTGATTATATCATGTTTTTTATAAAATATAATCACAATATTTTATAATATATATTGAATTTTTTAAGATAAATTCCTACATTATAAAGAATTTGATTTTTACCTAAACATTTTTAATATAAAACCGATAAATATTAAAAGCTATATAAAAGGGGAGCAAATGTAAATATGGGAAAGATAAAAATTAATAAACAGGGAAAAGGTTTTATTAGTATAAAAAGAAAGTTAATGACTGCATTGTTTTGTGCTAGTTTAGTGCTTTTAACTTTGACAGGAATTATTATAGGAATTACGGTTAACAACAATTCAAACAAAGATCAAAAGGAAATACTTACTCAAACAAGTAACGCAATAAGCAATAAATCAGAACTGTTTTTTCAACGATATATAACAATTGTTGAACAAATGGCACAGGATAAAAATTTGCAGAATTTATTAGTGAATGTAAAAGACAGAAAAGATATATTAGCATCAGAAAATTTTAATGTTGTAAGAGAAACGTTAATTGATACACAAAAGAGTAATAAGGATGTAATTATGTCAGCATATATAGCTGAAGCTGATCCATCATATTATGTTGACGATTTATCAGGTGTTTCAGATGAAAGTTTTGATTTAAAAACAAGGGATTATTATGTTACAATAAAAGATGGTATTGTTAATATAACAGAGCCATATGTTGATGTGGCAACAGGTAATATGGTTATAACAATAACGGCACCTGTGTATGTAAATGGAAATATTGAAGGTCTTACAGGTGTTGATATAGAAATTACTGCATTATCCCAAGTTGTTGGAGATACGAAATTAGGAGATGAAGGATATTTTTATTTGCTAACAAAGAATAATATTATTGTATCACATAAAGACGATCAAAATATTTTAAAATCAATTAAAGAAATAGGTATAAGCAGTAATTTAATAAATTTAATTGAAAATAATATTAATGAAGTCACAGAATATAGTTATAATGATGAAATTTATATGGGAAATTTAGTTACTATAGCAGATACAAATTGGAAAATAGTTTCTGCCCTTCCTAAAATAGAATTTTCTGAAAATACAAGAAATGTAAGAAATATTATTATTTTAATTTATATTATTACTATTGCCGTTTTAGTTATATTAATGAATGTAATTGTAGGAATAATAACAAAACCAATAAAAAAAATTACTGCAGTCACAAATAAATTAGCATTAGGAGAGTTAGATTCAGAAATTGATGTAAGCGCTAATGACGAAATTGGTGAATTAGCAAAATCTATTGAAAGTTTAACTAAGAGACTAAATTCTTATATTACTTATATAAATGAAAGCGTAAGTGTTTTAGATGGGTTTTCTAAAGGTAATTTAAATATGAAATTAGTAAATGATTATGAAGGTGAATTTAGTAAATTAAAAAATTCATTAATAAATGTTTCAGAGGCTTTTAAAAATATAATTGGAAAAATAAAAATATCTTCAGAAACAATAAATATGAACTCTGAACAAGTTTCTAATGGGGCACAAGTTTTATCGCGAGGTACTACAGAACAAGCAAGTGCAATTGAAGAACTTTCAGCAGAAATGAATGAAATATATTCAACAATATTAAATAATGCTCAAAATGCAGATAATGCTGGTAAAAAAGCAGTAGAATCAGCTAATGAAGTTGAAAAAGGAAATGTTATAATGACTGAAATGTTGAAAGCTATGGATGAAATAAGCAATTCATCACAAGAAATAGGTAAAATTATTAAAGTTATTGATGACATTGCATTTCAAACAAATATATTAGCATTAAATGCAGCAGTTGAAGCAGCAAGAGCAGGCTCTGCTGGAAAGGGGTTTTTAGTAGTAGCTGATGAAGTGAGAAATTTAGCAGGTAAATCAGCAGAAGCTGCAAAACAAACTACAATTTTAATAGAAAATTCTATATTAGCTATAAATAAAGGAACTGATTTAGCAAAAGAAACAGGCATTTCTTTGAAAAAAATAGTAGAAAAAACAAAAGAAACAAGTTTTTTAATAGAAGAAATAGCAAATGCATCATCACATCAAACTGTTTCTGTAAATCAAATAAAAAGTGGAATAGAACAAATAGCATCAGTTACACAGGAAAATGCATCAACTGCAGAACTTAGTGCTGCTAATAGTGAAGAACTTTCAGGTCAATCTCAGGTATTAAATGAATTAGTATCTAAATTTAAAATAAATAATTAAATTTGTTAGTATGAAGGATCTTCTTAAATGATGGTCCTTTATTTGTTTGATACATTGACATTTAATATAGAAAATATTATTATTTATACTGATATGAAAAAGATTCTTATTTAGGTTTTAATTTAAGAAATTTAAAATAATTATTGCTATATAGTGATAATTATTTATTGCAAGTTATATTAATTAAAGAAGGGAGTGAGTTTATGAATAAAGTAAAAAATGCTAATAATTCTACCGAATTAAATTTATTAAAAATCATTTTATGGACATATATTATTTTGTGTTTTATTATTGCAGGTTTAAATTATGGATATGCTCCTAAAGCAACACAAGAGGCATCAGAGTTTATAACATGGTTTTGGCATTTTTATGAAAACTATGTAAAAACATTCTTTATAATAATTTGTAGTGTTTTAACTTTTAGAATAGTTAGAAAGTCAAATTCAAGTTCTATGAGAAAAAGAAATTTAATAGGTTTCATTATATCTGCATTAGTTATACATATTATTTTACCATTAATTTTACAGAATAAAGAATTATATTTCTTTACTATGCCTCTTCCATGGACCACTACGGCTTTACAGCTTTTATATGAAAATTCTAATTTTTATTTAAGCCGTTATCCTATATGGGGAACTGCAGGAATAACTACTGCTTTAATATTCTATGTAGTTATGAGTTTAATAATAGTTGTTGGAACAATTTTGTTTGGCAGAAGGTTTCAATGCTCAACTCTTTGTTTATTTAATGGATTTGTAGCAGAAATTTTTGAACCTGCAATTCCTTTAGTTGGCAAGAAGAAAAAAATTAACGAAAAATCACTTAAGTTTTTTCATATATTAAAATGGATTTTTTTAATTGTATCATTCTTTTTTACTTTTTATTGGGTTTTATTTTTATTTGGAGTACCAATTTATAATGGAACACAAGTTTTAGGAAAAATAGAAAATTATAAATACTTAAGCACTGAATTATTAATGACTATGTTTTTCTGGATTGCTTTTATAGGAAGAGGATATTGTTATTACTGTCCATTAGGTACTTTACTTGGAATTCTTTCAAAAATATCTGGACAAAAAATAATAACTAATAATACTACTTGCATTAAATGTGATAAGTGTAACTTATCATGTCCGATGACAATTGACATAAAGAAAAATGCAGTAGAAAAAATTGCAGTAAATAATTTGAGATGTGTTGGATGTGGACATTGCATAGACTCTTGTCCAACAAAAAATTTATCATATTCAACTAAGTTTTTAAGTAAGTGTAATATTAATTTAAAATAAATTATATAGAAAAAGCTGAATTTAAAGGCTATATAGCTATTTGATTATTAATTTCATTGACAAATATTTTAAAAAAGAATATAATTCTATAAATGGAATAAATAAGCAACTGAAAAGGGCAAACCTAAAGAAATTTAGGGACGCAAAGCCACGGGCCTTAAGGAGATTACCAAGGTAGCCGGGTTACCAAATTGCGCCGATACAAATAATTTGTGTATTAGCTCTGTTTGGCATGCCAATCGGGGCTTTTTTAATCCATAAAATTATCCAATAGGATACCATTTATAAGGAGGTACACAAATGAAAAGAATTAACAAATTGGCAGCAATGTTCTTAGTTCTTACTTTGACAACATTTAGTCCAGTTGCAGCTTTTGCTGAAGAAGTTGAAAATTTAGAGCTAACAGATGTAACAGATGTAACAGATGTAACAGATGTAACAGATGCAACAGAAGAGCTTGATGTAATTGAAGAAACAGAAAATGACGAGTCTCTTGAAGTAGAAGGAAAAGGTAAGCAAAAACCTTGGAAAGCAGAAAGAGAAACAATCAAACAAGAAAAAGCAAATATTGAAGTTTTAAAAGATGAAGTTGAAGTTGAAATTGAAAGTTTAGAATCTCAGCTTGAAGAAGCAGAATTAATTGGGGATGCTACACTTGTTGAAACTTTAAAAATTCAAATTGAAGCTTTAAAGACTGAAAAAGATTCTTATCAATCTCAAATGAAACAAAGCATCGATCAAATGAAACAGATTATGAAATCTAAATATTCTCAAAAGGAATTAAGTGAGTTAAGTTTAGTTGGACAAATTTTATCTTCTGAAGGAAATGTTCAAGTTATTCCAGTTGAAAATATATTCGTTAAAAATAGAGATGTTAAATTTGATACACCACCAGTTATTAAATATGGAAGGACATTAATTCCTGTAAGAGCTATTGTTGAATCAACTGGTGCAACTGTTGATTGGAATGGAGACTCGCAGGAAGTTACCATATCTAAAGATGACAAAATTATTATATTTAATTTGTCAGAAAATAAAGTTTATGTAAATGGTATTGTAGCTGAAATTGATGTGCCAGCAGAAATTATGAACAATAGGACAATGGTTCCAATTAGATTTGTAGCAGAAAATTTCGGTTTAAATGTACAGTGGGAGCAAGATTCTCAAACTATCTCAATTGATGAAGAAACTATAGAACCTGTAGAAACTGTAGAAGATGTAAATACTGAAACAACACAAGATAGTATAATTGAATAAATAGTTGTTAGGAAGAGGGACTATTTTATAATAAATAGTCCCTTTCGTTTTATTGCAAGTTATAACGCTTAATGATATAATTTGTTTAATAATAAAATTATTATGGATGCATAATAATAATAAATCATTATTGAAAGTGTGTTATATATGAATAAAACTAAAAATAGAATTTTTTCGTGGCTACCTGTAATTTTTTGGATGTTAATTATTTTCTTATTTTCTTCACAACCTGCATCAGATTCCGATGGATTTAGTAGAGGTTTTACAAGTATTTTAATTGACATAATAGGAAGAATTCTTCCTATAGATGTGGTAACAAGTACAGGGGCTGACTTAATAGCGAAATATAATCATATAGTCAGAAAACTTGCACATTTTACAGTTTATTTAATACTTAGTATTTTAGTAGCAAATGCATTAGAAAGTAGCAAAAAAGAGTTCAATTATAAAATGTTTTTATATTCATTATTAATATGTGTATTATATGCTATTAGTGATGAATTTCATCAGCTCTTTGTAAGTGGAAGAGGTTGTCAGATAAAAGATGTTTTAATTGACAGTATGGGATCATTTATTGGTTTAGTCATATATTTTGCTGTAAAAAGCTTTTATAAGAAAATAAAAAACTATAATTAAATAATATTGTGTTAAAGACATTTTGTTTATCAAAATGTCTTTTTTCTTTGCTAATTATAAGATGTTAGTTTTAAAGCTTAAGCAAAAGGTATATATATTAATAAGAGTTATTAGTAGAAATGAAATAGGGGGTTGATTTAATGGAAAACATACATTATATTTCTTGGGATTTAATTGAAGATTTTTTAAGAAGTGCATTTGAAGAATTGGGAGTCCCTAAAGAGGATGCAATAATTTGTACAGATGTTTTAATGGAAAGTGATAAAAGAGGTATTGAAAGCCATGGAATAAATAGATTTAAACCAATTTATATTGACCGTATTAAATTAGGTATACAAAATCCTGTTACTAATTTTGAAATAATAAAAGAAACTGAAACCACAGCTGTTGTTGATGGTCATGACGGAATGGGAATGGTAATAGCATATAAATCTATGAAAATGGCTATTGAAAAAGCTAAGCTTTATGGTATGGGAATGGTTGCAACAAGAAATTCGTCACATTATGGTATTGCAGGATATTATGCAACAATGGCAACAAAAGAAGGAATGATAGGAATTACAGGAACTAATGCAAGGCCTTCTATAGCACCAACATTTGGTGTAGAAAATATGCTTGGAACAAATCCTTTAACATTTGGTATACCAACTGATGAAGAGTTTCCATTTATATTGGACTGCGCTACAAGCATTACTCAAAGGGGCAAAATAGAATATTATGCGCGAATGGGAAAAGATACGCCTAAAGGAATGGTAATAGGTGAAGACGGTAATTCAATGACAAATAGCAAAGAAATTTTAAATTATTTAACTAATGGAAAAGCAGCACTATCTCCATTAGGAGGAATTGGTGAAGAGTTAGCTGGATACAAAGGTTATGGCTATGCTACTGTTGTTGAAATATTATCATCAGCACTTCAATCTGGAAATTATTTAAAAATGTTAAATGGAATTAATGAGCAGGGTAAAAATACTCCATACCATCTTGGACATTTTTTTATAGCCATAAACACTAATGCTTTTTTAGGAGAAGAAGTATTTAAAAAAACTGCTACGAGTATTATAAGGGAACTTAGGTCATCTAAATTATCTCCACATGAAAAAAGGATTTATACAGCAGGTGAAAAAGAATATTTATGTTACCTACAAAGAAAGGATACGGGGGTACCTGTTGGAGAATCAGTGCAAAAGGATTTAATATCTGTAAGAAATGAACTTAAATTGCCCCATGTATTTCCTTTTGAAGCGAATAAATTATAAGCGTAAGAAAAAATTATATATGTACAAAAGGTTTGTGTCTGAAAAATATGACAACAAACCTTTTGTGATAATTATGTGAAGATTTTGTGAAGATTCATATTGACAAAATATTAACTATATTTTATAATGAATGGGTTCAATGAATTGATTTTATTAAAAAATTATAATAGGTTTTTTTAAAAAAATATCAGTTTATTAGTAATTATTAGGAGGAGAGAAAAATGAAATTAAAAACAAAATTTAAAAGATCATTAATAATTTTTTTAGTGATAGCGATGGTTTTCTCAATGGTTGGTTGTCAAAAACCTGCCAATGCTAATGACACTAAGTTATTTACACCGGGCACTTATACTGGTGAAGGAGAAGGAATCCACGGTAAAATTGAAGTTGAAGTAACTGTAACAGAAAATGAAATTAAAGAAATAAAAGTTTTAAAACATAGTGAAACAGAGGGCGTAAGCACTATTGCCCTTGAAAAAATGCCTGCAAAGATTTTAGAATCTCAAAGTTTAGGTGTTGACATAATGTCAGGAGCAACAAAAACAAGCAACGGTGTTTTAGAAGCTGTAACGGATGCTTTAACAAAAGCAGGTGCTGATATAGAAGCTTTAAAAAACAAAGCTGTTGTACAAGCCAAACAAGAAACAATAGAAAAAACTGTTGATGTTGTTGTAATAGGTGGTGGCGGAGCTGGTTTATCTTCAGCAGTATCTGCACATCAAAATGGTGCAACAGTTCTTGTTTTAGAAAAGATGTCAAGAGTTGGTGGAAATACAATGATTTCAGGTGCTGCATATAACACTGTTGACCCGGTAAGACAAAAGGCACAAGGAATTGAAGATTCAGTTGAAAAACACTTTACTCAAACTTATGAGGGTGGAGACAAGTTAGGAAATCCTGAATTAATAAGAACATTGGTTGAAAATTCTTACCCAACTTTACAATGGCTTGAAGGCTTGGGAATGGAATTTAAAGATGAATTATTTACTGTTCTTGGAGGTTTATGGCCAAGAGCACATGCTCCTGCAAAACCATTGGGAACAGGGTTTATTGAAACATATACAAACTATATAGATAAAAACAAAGATAAAATGGAAGTAATGGTTAACACTAAAGTTACTGAAATAATAATGGAAAATGGTAAAGCTGTAGGCGTTAAAGCAATTGGTGAAAACGGAGAAGTTATTGTACATGCTAACAAAGGTGTTGTATTGGCTGCAGGAGGATTCGCAAACAATCCTGAAATGAGAGAAGAATACAATAAACATTGGCCTTCTTTAGTAAACATTAAAAGTACAAATCATTCAGGAGCAACTGGAGATGGTATAACAATTGCAAAAGCTGTTGGAGCTAATTTAGTTGGTATGGAATGGATTCAATTATTGCCTATGGGAGACCCTGAATCAGGATCTTTAAGCGGAAATATTGAACAAAGCGTTGAAAACCGTATTTTTGTTAACAAGGACGGAAACAGATTTGTTGATGAAGGCGCAAGAAGAGACGTAATGACAAAAGCGTTGATGGAACAAAAGGATTCATTTATGTGGGTTGTTCTTGATAGCCAGAACTATCCTACAGGAGATGAGAAAAATCACTTCAATGAAAGCATAAATGAACTTGTAGCAGCAGGCAGAGCATATAAAGCTGATACATTAGAAGATTTAGCTAAACAAATAGGAGTTGATCCTGCTAATTTTGTAAAATCAGTAGAAGAATTTAATGCTAATGTTGACAGTAAAACTGCAGATGAATTTGGAAGAACATTATATCAATGGAAAATAGATAAAGCACCTTACTATGCTGGAGCTAGAGTTCCTACAGTTCACCATACAATGGGTGGTATTGAAATTGATACAGAAACACATGCAATAGGCACTAATGGCAATATAATTCCTGGACTATATGCTGCTGGAGAAGTTACAGGCGGTATCCACGGATCTAACCGTTTAGGTGGTAATGCATTAGCTGATATAAATGTATTCGGAAGAATTGCAGGAGCAAATGCAGCACTAGGAAAATAAATATAATTAAATATATAAATAGCTACCAAATTAATGGTAGCTATTTTGTTTTATTTAGTTATTGTTGATATATACATATATTATTTAACTAAAAATATTTTTATTAAACGCTTAAAATATTTTATTGAAAATTCTTTAAGATCATAGCTTCCTTCATGGGCTGTCCAGTCGTAGCCTACACCCCTTGCAGCTATAAATAAATATTCAGTGATTTCCTCCGCAGTCATATCTGAGATTATTTCACCATCATCCTGTCCTTTTATTATAACATTAGTAAGAACAGTTTGCATATAACGCCCTTTTTTTATGAATAATTTATTGCTTGGAGCGTATAATTGTTTCATTGTTTCAACACCTGTAGTCTCATTGTATGATGCATAATAATAAAATAATAAAACTATATTTTCTGCAGCACTTTTTTTGTTAAGTTTTTTTTCAACTACATTTTTAAAAAAGTTATCTGCTCGACTATAAATTTCTAAAAGTATATCATTTTTAGATTTAAAATAATTATAAAATGAACCTACTGAAACTCCAGCATCTCTGCATATATCCTCAATTTTTACATCGTTAAAACCCTTTTCTTCCATTAATTTAATTGACACTTCATATATTTTGTTTCGTGTTTCCATTGCCTGTTTTTTTCTGTTGGTTAATTCCATATTTATTTTAATCCCCTAATGTAAATTATTTAATATTTGTATTATTATATCAAATTTCACCTGTTATTACTAATATTTTATATTTGAATAATAAATATATATTTTATTTATACTTGATAATTTTTATGTAAGTCATACTTAAGCTTTTCCAACATATAATTTTATTAGTAATATTATATTAGGGGGAAAGTATATGGATGAAAAAATAGTTCAAAGCTTGTTGCTTGAAAATAGAGAAACGCTTAATGTTACAGGAGTTGAGAATGTTGATAATTTTAATGATGAAACAGTTGTTTTAATAACTAATAAAGGCAAGCTAACAATTAAAGGTCAAAAATTAAATATTAGCAAATTAAATGTTGATGAAGGAAAACTTATTGTAAAAGGCATTATTCATGGGCTATTGTATTCAGAAAATGATGGTCAAAAGGAAAAAACAAGCTTTATGAAAAAAGTATTTAAGTAAGCGAGTACAATAATATGGATTTTTTGCCTTATTCTCAAGAATACATGCTCATTGTTTCAATTATGGGAGGGATGCTTTTAGGACTTATCTGGGATATATACAGGCTTATAAGGCATTATTTCAATTTTAAATCAATAGGAACCTTTATAGGTGATATAGCTTACTGGGTAGTGAGTGTTTATTTTAGTATCCAATTAATAAATGATATAAGTTATGGAAATTTAAGGTTTTTTTTGTTGATTGGATTTTTATCAGGTGCGTTATTATATTTTATAACTATAAGCAATTATATTTTAAAAGCATTCATTTTTGTTATAGATACAATATTGAAAGTCATTAAAAAAATTATAAACTTATTGGTTTTTCCTTTTAATTTTGTTAAGCATAAAATTAAAGCATTTACGCATCCAATTAAAATTAAAATCGAAATTAGGAAAAATAAAGCTAAAAGACAATGGAAATTTTATAGATATAAATTAAAAAGAGTTTTCAAAAACAAGAAAATAGTATATAATAAGAACAAACATAGAAAAACAAAAGATAAAAGATTAAGAAAAAAGGAGCAAAAGTCAAATGAACGATCATCAAAAAATAATAGAGTTAAAAAGAAAAATTAATCACGATGATTTTCGACGACAAGAGATGGAAATAAAAGAGCAAAATCGTAAGAAAAAACTCGAAGCTCAAGCTCCTAAACAAACAAAACGAAAATTTAACGTCATTAATTTTATTTTTTCATGTTTTGTTTTATATTTCGCATACACTGCCTTCAATCAATATATGACAATCCATGATTTAAACAGACAAATTGAGGAAAAGGAAACCATAAAGGCAGTAATAGAAAATAAAGCTGCTGATTTAAAACAGGATGTTGAAAAAATTAACGATGAAGAAGCATTAATGGGATTAGTTGAAAAAATTGCAAGAGATGAATATAAAATGGTAAGGCCTAATGAAATAATTTATATTGATAAAAATAAAAATAGTAATAAGTTTTTGGGGAAAATTGGGTTAAATGAAAATTTAAGTGATACGGATAAAACAAATTAATAAAAAATTAAAAAATTTGTCGTTATTTATTCATATTTTTTACATAAAATTGTTAATTCAATTCATATTCTGACAGTTTTTTACATAAGAATCTGCTAATATTAGTTCATTACTAATAGAGGTGGGTATTATGTTAAATAAAGCAGAAGATAAAAAAACTTTAATTTTCTTTGGAATTTTAAAAAATGAATTCGAACACATTAAAAGGAACTGGTTTGTTCTTTTATTGTGTTTTTTTATTTCAAGGCAGAGTATTATTGGAGAAATATTTCCATTTGCTATAGTTGCTTTATGTTCGTACTGTTATATTAAAAAGCCATCATTTACAGTTTTATTAGCAACTATGATTGGAATATTGTCAGTAAAGTTAGATTTTGTGTATATAGTTATGCTATTAGCTATTTATTTATTCTTTTATAATTTTAAAAATGATGAAAAGAAACCAGCCACATTAATTTCTATATACGCAGCATGTGTATTGTTTTTTTCAAAAACATCCATTTTATTATTCGAAGATTTTAGTTTGAATAGTTTATTACTAAATTTATTTGAAGCTATATTTGTTTTCTCCAGCATTTCTCTAATAAATGAAGGTTATGAATTAGTTAAAAAAATTAATTTGAATAGAAAAAAAGGAGCAATACACAGACCAGAAAAAGCAAGAATAAAACAAAAATTTAATGAAGTAGAAATGGCAGCAACTTCATCATCAACTTCTACTTCCAATTTAGTATCTCATAGGTCAATGTTAAATAAAAAAGTATCTTTAGATTTAGATTCTTCTTTTGATAAAGTATCTTCTATAGATTCCTCCGACAAAGAATCAAGTGAAAATGAAGTGTTAAAAGTTTTAAAAAATAAAAAGAATATTTTAAATAATGTAAGAAGTAAAAAAGCATTGAATATTTTCAGCGATAAAGCAAAAAAGAAAATTAAAGAACAGCTTTTATGGCAAAATATAAATTTAAAATTCTTTGAAGTAATGTCTGAAGAAGATGATAAAATATGTTTAAGCTTTACAGTTAAGTCTGATAAAACCTCAAAAGAGTCTATAGAAGCTATTACTTTAATAGTTAGAAATATGTGTGGGGTTAGAATTAAATGCACTGAAAAAGTCGTTGTTGCAAAAAATTATTATGTACTTAAATTTAAAAGTATAAAAAAAGTAAAAGTAAAAACATATGCTGCAACTGCTACAAAGGATGGAAGCGAAGTATCTGGTGACAGTTATGCTCATGCAAGCAGATCTGACAAATATTATATAGTTTTATGTGATGGAATTGGTTCTGGAGAAGAAGCTTATAGTGAAAGTAATGGTGCTGTTGGAATGCTTTCAAGGTTCTTATACACAGATTTTACGGAAGATCAAATAATGAAAACATTAAATTCCTTGTTGCTTTTAAAATTTGACGAAGAAAGATATGTAACATTTGATTTGCAAATAATAGATTATAGTTTAAAAGAAGTTAGACTTTATAAAGCAGGAGCATCACCTTCTTATATATTGAGCGGTGAAACGGTTGAAAAAATTGAAAGCCACAGTTTACCAATGGGTATACTTGAAAATTTTGAATACAATGTATTTAAAAGAGTAGTAAGAAAAGATGATGTTATTATTATGGTTTCGGATGGTATAATTGATTCTATTAATTTAGACAGCAAGAAATCATTAGATAAATATCTTGAAATAATAGCACATGATGATCCACAAACTATGGCTAACTCAATATTAAGTTATGCTCTTAGAGGACAATCAAAAATAATAGATGACATGACGGTATTAGTTACAAAAATAGGTTAACGGGATGACCCAAGGAACGTAAGGGGACGGACTTTTGGGGTTATTAAAGGGGACTGTCCCTTTTGAGCAATGGTTTTGTGCTCAAAAGTGGTCTGTCCCCAAATCTTTTTTTGATGAATACATTAATTTAGAACAATATTAAAATTTAAAATTGAAGTAATAAAATATTTTGATCATGCCAAAAACAAAAAATATAAAAATATTTCAAAAAATACCAAAAAATATTTTTAAATTATTGTTTTTGTGGTATAATCATTTCTATGTATTATAAATGAGGGAAGATATGTATTATTTAGTAAAACAAAATATTTTTAAGGAAAATTTAATAAATGAAGGAGATAATATATTATTAGGATTTTCTGGTGGACCTGATTCAGTTTTTTTGTTTCATAATTTAATAAAGTTAAAAGAAATTATAAATTTTAACTTATATGCATCACACATAAATCATATGTATAGAGGAAAAGATGCTGACCATGATGAAAATTTTGTCCGTTCTATATGCGAAAAATATGATATAAAATATTTTGTTAAAAGAAAAAATGCAACAGAATATGCAGAAGAACTTAAATTAACTGAAGAAGAAGCTGGTAGAATATTACGCTATGATTTTTTTAGGGAAAACTTAAAAGAAGTTGGTGGTGGAAAAATTGCGGTAGCACATAATTTAAATGACCAAGCTGAAACTGTTCTACAAAGAATTATTAGAGGTACAGGTATTGATGGATTAAGTGCTATGTCTTTTATAAATAATGATATTATCAGACCTATGTTAAATGTTACAAGAAGTGAAATTGAAAAATATCTTCATGATAATAAGTATGAATTTTGCATAGATATCACTAATAGCCAAGATATATATGGCAGGAATAAAATAAGATTAAATTTAATACCTTATTTAGAGAAAAATTTTAATTTGAATATTCAAAATACATTGTACAGAATGACAGAAACAATGGAAAAAGATAAAAAAATCATAGAAAAATATATAGAAACCCGATTTAAAGAAATACTACATAAACAAAATGAGAATGAAATTTTTCTTGATTTAAAAAAGCTAAAATGTATGGAATATTTTGAGACGGGAAGAATTGTAAGAAAAGCAATTGAAATGTTAAAGGGCAACACTAATAATTTGGAAATGAAGCATATTGACTATGTTAATGACTTTATTTTTACTAAAAATACTGGCAAAACCATAAATTTGTCAGAAGGTATTATAGCAGAAATAAGCTACAATAATTTAATTATTAGGAAAAATATTGAAATTACTGAAAATTTCAAATATAATATATGTATAGGTACACCATTGTACATAAAAGAAATATCAAAAACTATTTTATTAAGAATTTTAGACATAAGTGAATACGATTTAAAAGATAAAAAAACTGTTAGCCTTGACTATGATTTAATAGAAGGTATGATATTTATAAGGAACAGAATAAATGGTGATAGTATAATTCCATGTGGAATGACTGGTAATAAAAAAATAAAAGATATTTTTATTGATTTAAAAATACCTAAAGAAGAAAGAAATAGAAAAATAATTATTGTAGATGACAATAACATTTTGTGGGTTGAGGGATATAGGATTCACAATAATTATAAAGTATCTCATGCTACTAAAAAAATATTAAATATCACAATAATGGAGGAGCAGAATTAATGAAAAACGACATAAGAGAAATTCTTATCTCAGAAGAAGTATTGCAAGATAAGGTTAACGAGCTCGGCAATATAATTACTGAAGATTATAAAGGAAAAGATTTACTATTAGTATGCGTTCTTAAGGGAGCTGTAATATTTGTAAGTGACCTAATGAAAAGAATAGATTTACCTATAGAGATAGATTTTATGGCTATATCAAGCTATGGCTCAGATACAAAATCTTCTGGAGTAGTTAGAATTTTAAAAGATTTAAATTCAGGAATTGAAGGAAGAGATATATTAATAGTTGAAGATATTATAGATTCAGGATTAACTCTTTCTTATTTAGTAGAAAATTTAAAAGCAAGAGGACCAAAGTCAGTAGAAATATGTACTATACTTGATAAACCAAGTAGAAGAAAAACTGATATTAAAATAAAATACACAGGATTCCAAGTTCCGGATGAATTTGTTGTAGGTTATGGTCTTGATTTTGCAGAAAAATATAGAAACTTGCCTTATATAGCAGTTTTAAAAGAAGAAATTTATTCATAATATAAAATAATCATAATTTTATAATTTGCGCATAAAAAATAATTGTAATATATTAAATATAATATATAAAACAAAATTGTCATTGAGACTCAAGGGAGGCTGCAATTGAAGGGATTTATGAGAAGTATAGCAATGTATATTGTTATATTCGTTGTGATAATTTTAATAGTACAAAGTATGGTAGAACCTACTGAACAAGTGAAAGAAATATCTTATAGTGATCTAATAGTTAATATACAAAACGATAATATCAAGTCCTTAACATTTACGGATAGTGATGTAAAAGGTGTTTATAAAGATGATACTGAATTCTCATCATATGTTCCAAGTGCTTTTATTTTCTCTTCAAACTTTTATGATAGATATTTATCTGAAAAAGTTGAAAATGGTGATATAACCATTAAAGGTGAGCCTGTACCTGCAACACCATTTTGGGTACAGATATTGCCCACAGTTGGAATGTTAGTAGTATTAGGGATTTTATGGTATGTATTTATGAAACAATCCCAAGGCGGTGGGGGCACAGGTAAAGCTATGTCATTTGGAAAAAGCAGAGCAAAGCTTACTAAAGATGAAGATCCAGCAAAGAAAATAACATTCCAAGATGTTGCAGGATTGGATGAAGAAAAAGAAGAATTAAGCGAAATAGTTGACTTCTTAAAAAGCCCAAATAAATTCAATAAACTTGGAGCGCGTATACCAAAAGGAGTTTTATTAGTAGGACCTCCTGGAACAGGTAAAACATATTTAGCTAAATCAGTATCTGGTGAAGCAGGTGTTCCATTTTTCAGTATAAGTGGTTCAGACTTTGTTGAAATGTTCGTTGGTGTTGGTGCATCAAGAGTTAGAGATTTATTTGATCAAGCAAAGAAAAATGCGCCATGTATAGTATTTATAGATGAAATTGATGCAGTTGGAAGAAGAAGAGGCGCTGGTATGGGCGGAGGAAATGATGAACGCGAACAGACTCTTAATCAGCTATTAGTTGAAATGGATGGTTTCTCTGGTAATGAAGGAATCATCATAGTTGCTGCTACAAATAGACCTGATATTCTTGATCCAGCTTTAATGAGACCGGGTAGATTTGATAGACAGGTACATGTTGGTTTACCAGATGTTAAAGCAAGAGAACAAATTTTAGGAATACATGTTAGAAAAAAACCATTGTCTGAAGATGTTAATTTAGAGGTTGTAGCAAAAAGAACACCGGGATTTACTCCAGCTGATTTAGAAAATGCTATGAATGAAGCAGCATTACTTACTGCAAGACATAATCAATCTCTAATAACTATGGATATAATAGAAGAAGCAATAACTAAAGTTATTGCAGGACCAGAAAAAAGAAGTAAAGTAATTTCAGAATCTGAAAGAAAATTAACTGCTTTTCATGAAGCAGGTCATGCAGTTGTTGCTAAGCTTTCATCATCAAAAGATCCAGTTCATATGATTACAATAATTCCAAGAGGAAGAGCTGGTGGATTTACAATGTATTTGCCTGAAGAAGACAGGTCATATGCTTCTAAAACTGAAATGGAAGAAAATATAGTTCGTTTATTAGGTGGTAGAGTTGCTGAGAAATTAGCTCTTGATGATATTTCCACTGGCGCTTCTAATGATATAGAAAGAGCTACAAAAATAGCAAGAGCAATGGTAACTACTTATGGTATGAGTGATGAACTTGGACCAGTTGCTTATGGTACAAACGAAGATGAAGTATTTTTGGGAAGAGATTTCAATAAAATGCGTAATTATAGTGAAGTTGTTGCAGCTAAGATTGATAAAGAAATGAGAAGAATCATAGATGTAGCATACAATAAAACTGAATTATTGCTATCTGAAAATATGGAAAAATTAGAAAGAGTAGCAAATGCTCTTTTAGAAAAAGAAACTATATCAGGAAAAGAATTCGATCAATTGTTTAATGAAATTTAATTAAGTAAAAGCATTTCAATTAATTAGTAATTGAAATGCTTTTTTTATTAAAATTATATCTGTGACATTATGAAATTATTATAAAAAAATTGCATGTACATAAAATGCAAAAATAAGTACAAAATAATGAAAGTCTATGAAAAATATATTTATTTATAAAATTTTAAATTTTTTGAAATTTTACGGAGTAACAAAAATAATATTTAAAATTCAATGCATTTACAAATAAATAAACTGATTTGAAACATTTTTTTACAAGTTTTATTGCAAGATAGAAAAAAGAAATATCATTTTTGCTATATATCTTGCAATAATATTAAAATTGGATTATATTATTTGTACATAAAATATTTTATTTAATAAAATAATTGATAATTAAGTGAAACCTTAGGAGGCAAGCATGTTTGATAAAGAAAAACTTTCTCAATTAAAAACATCAAGAGAAAATTGGGAAGAAAAAGTATTAAACAAATCATTAAGCAAAGCACCTGAAAGTAAATCAGAATTCAAAACTGGTTCAGGCGCACCTGTAAAAAGACTTTACACAGCAGAAGATGTTGCAGATATTGATTATGAAACAGAAATCGGTTATCCTGGACAATATCCATTTACAAGAGGATACCAACCAACTATGTTTAGAGGTAAGCCTTGGACAATGCGTATGTATGCTGGTTTTGCTACTGCAGAAGAATCAAATGAAAGATATAAATATCTTGTAGGCCAAGGTTCTACTGGTTTATCTGTAGCTTTTGACTTACCAACTCAAATTGGTTATGATTCAGATCATTCATTAGCACAGGGAGAAGTTGGCAAAGTTGGTGTTGCCATAGATTCATTAAAAGATATGGAAATATTATTTGACGGAATTCCTTTAGATAAAGTATCTACTTCTATGACAATCAATGCACCAGCTGCAGTACTACTTGCTATGTACATAGCTGTTGCTGAAAAGCAAGGAGTATCTGCTGATAAATTAAGAGGAACAATTCAAAATGATATATTAAAAGAATATATTGCAAGAGGAACTTATATATTCCCTACGGAACCTTCAATGAGACTTATAACAGATATATTTGAATATTGCTCAAAAGAAGTTCCAAAATGGAATACAATATCAATTTCAGGTTACCACATTAGAGAAGCAGGTTCAACTGCAGCTCAAGAAGTTGGTTTTACTTTAGCAGATGGTATTGCTTATGTTGAAGCAGCTATAAAAGCTGGTCTTGATGTTGATACATTTGCACCAAGATTATCATTCTTCTTCAATGCACATAATGATTTATTAGAAGAAGTTTCTAAATTCAGAGCTGCAAGACGTTTATGGGCTAAAATAATGAAAGATAGATTTGGCGCGAAATCAGAAAAATCTATGATGTTAAAATTCCATACTCAAACAGGTGGATGTACATTAACTGCTCAACAACCTAACAACAACATTGTCAGAGTTGCAATGCAGGCATTAGCTGCAGTATTAGGTGGAACTCAATCGTTACACACAAATTCAAGAGATGAAGCTTTAGCACTTCCTACACAGGATTCAGTTACTATTGCTTTAAGAACTCAACAAATAATTGCAAGTGAAACTGGTGTTACAAACAC
>DIVM01000316.1 GCA_002435835.1 Firmicutes bacterium UBA6132 | reverse complement strand
ATTTATAATTTTTGAATTTTCTTTTATTTGTTCAACTGGGTTTTCTGCAATTGTTTGACCTTCATAAATTCTTTTTACCATAGCTGCAACCTGTCTTCCAAGTGTTTTATAATCTATTCCAACTGTTGCTAAACCACCATCTTTTACAAGAGAATCAACACCAACATAAACTGGAATTTTTGCTTTTATTGCTTCAGAAGCAAGTATTGGCATTGCAGTTGCTACTGTATTATCATTTGGTGTAAATATTGCATCAACATTTTTTCCTATTAAAGATTGTGTTGCTTGTAAAAGTTCACCTGAGTTTGCTATTGTAGCTTCCACATATTCATATCCTTTTGAATCTAAATATGCTTTTGCTCTTTTAATTCCTGTTGCAGAATTAATTTCACCTTGATTATAAATAAGTCCATAGGTTTTGATTCCAGGCGTTAATTCCTGTGAAAGATCTAAAATTTCTTCAACTGCAATTGCATTTGAAACACCAGTAATATTTGAATCAGTTATTTTTAAATCCTTTACTAATCCTGCTTCAACTGGATTGCTTACTGCTGCAAAAACAATTGGAATATCTTTTGTTGCAGATGCTGTAGTTTGAGCTGCACCTGTTGCTATAGGAATAATCATATTAACCTCTTCACCTACAAACTGTGAAACTATCGTGTTTATATTCGAAGGATCTCCTTGTGCATCTTTATAAACAATTTCTATTTTATCCTTCAATCCTAATTCTTCAAGACCAATAATTGTATATTCTCTGATTTCATCAAGAGATGGATGATTCATAGTTTGAACTATACCTATTGTATATTTTTCACTGTTTTCTGTTACTGTTTCCTTTGCTGGTGTTACTTCTTGTTTTGTACTGCATGCTGTCAAAGATGCAAATAGTAATGCTCCTAATGTTAAACTTGCCATAAATTTTTTCATACTATTCTCCTCATAATTTAATTATAATTTTTAGTACAAAAACAAAAAAACCTGTCCTCTGAAAAGGACAGGTTATAAACTCCTGCGGTACCACCTTAATTGACTGAAAATCAATCCACTTAAACAAAAATGCTGACACATTTTCTGCTTTGTAACGTAAGCTCACGTTTCAGATACTTGAGTGTAACCTCTTTCACCTCACCCTCGGCGATCCATTTGTCTGTACTGCGTTCTGCAAGGCTCTCATCTGCCCCTGCTCTCTGTAAGTGCACATATCAGTTTAATCTTCGCTTCAACGGTTTTGTTTTTGTATTATTGAAAATCATTTTATCACCAATACTAAATTTTGTCAACATTATTTTTTACATAATTAATTAATTTGTCTTTATCATTTTCTAATTCTTCATTTATCACTAAATTTAATAACTCATTTAAAATTTTGCCAATTAATATTCCTTGTTTAACTCCGACTTTTTTTAAATCTTCGCCCTTAACTGCTAATGTTTTTAAATTATAACATTCTTTTTCTTTTATCACTTTATCCACAAAAAAAGTTACTTTTTCGAGGTTTTCCACAAAGTTATCCACATTTTCCACAATCCCTGTTGATCCCTGTTGATAAGTATGTGCAATTTTAACTTTTATAATTTGTTTGAATATGTTTTCGCCCATGATATTTAGACATTTTTTGATATCTTTTTTATTTGTGGATAATTTAATATTAACATGTAAAATAATTGTGGACAATTCATTCATAGTAACATTGTCATATTTAAGTCTTTTTAATATATTTTTTACTAATTCAAATTTTAATTTAGTATTTTCATCTTGTATTTCAGTTTCAGTTTTTACTATTTCATGAAAAAACAAAGCAAGTTTTAGAACTAAGTCTTCGCTAATATACTTCATTGACTTTAATGAATGATGGTACTGATTTGCACTTAACTTATTAATCTCAGGAATAAATATTTCTATTACATCTTTATAATCATTTAAAATATCATAAAAATTAACACCTAATATCAATTTATCAAATTCTACTCTTATTCTTTCAGCAGATATGTTTTTTAGTAGTTCTTTATTTATATGTATACTTCGTGAAGTTTCTTCTTCTATTTTAAAATTTAAAACAGATGCAAAACGAAGAGCCCTAAGTATTCGAAGGCCATCTTCGTTAAATCGTTTATCAGGATTTCCAACACATTTAACTTGCTTATTTTTTATATCTTCAAAACCTCCATTTAAATCAACAATACCGTCCTTTGGATTATAAGCCATGGCATTAATAGTAAAATCACGACGTCTTAGGTCCAATGATATATTGTTTGTAAAAAAAACTTCATCCGGCCTTCTGTTATCTTTATATTCACCGTCAACTCTAAAAGTAGTAATTTCCAATTGAATTTTGTTGATTATAACAGTAACAGTTCCATGTTTCAAACCAGTTTCAATTGTTCTGAATTTATTAAAGCATTTAATTATTTGAGTTGGTAAAGCCGATGTAGTAATATCCCAATCTTTAGGTACAACATTTAAAACGCTGTCTCTTACACATCCACCGACTATATATGAATCATATCCTGCTTCATTTAAT
This sequence comes from Firmicutes bacterium UBA6132, assembly GCA_002435835.1. The sequence goes on along the minus strand of DIVM01000316.1, from coordinate 63,330 downwards.
ATATTTAATGCTTCTTCAACTTCTTCTGGCATATTTATTTTATAATCCATTAGAACCCCTCATATTTTACTAAAATAATTCTATATTGACTTTATTATAACTTATATTATTTTATTATCAAATATATTTTATTCAAATGTTAGATATAAAGGAATCGTTATAATATTTTGGCTCAATTTAAAATAACAAAAAAATAATATCAAATAAGTTATACTTATTTGATATTTAATATTTTATCATCAAAAACAATTTTTCCGTTATTTAACAAAGTAATTTTCCCAAGAAAGTCATCAACTGCGCATAAATCATGTGGTGTGCTTGTCATTACTACCATAAGCATAGTTCTGCAAATTAAAAGGGAGAAAAGGAACTAACCTGCTTATTAACAATAACCGGGTAAAATATTTTACCCGGTTATTGCCATAATAATTTGCAGCTAATTGCCACTTCTTTCATAGTTCAAATTGCGCAATTAATTTCCTTCACCTGTTTAACTAAGATTTATTTATCATCTTTTTTGAGATAAATGTTAAACATATAGCCTCAAGGCTTAATGATATGAACTCTGCCAACAAAAGATATGGATATACTAATAGTTTATTAAAATAACTTAAACTAAATGTGATCAAAATTAATATTGACCATAATATAATTAATCCAATTTCAATTTTTTGCAGTTTATTAATTTTATTTATATTTTTAAATAGAAAAATTAAAATAAAAATTATTAACAATATTATAACTATTTTTGCACTCATTACATTAATATCGGTAAAATATTTTAAATTATATTGAGCTTTTCTATAATACAAATGATGATTTACACCAGCACTTTTGTGTGTTAGGTTTTGTAAAACAAACATTCCTATCATAAGCGAAATTTGAATTAATTTAACTGTGCAATAAATAAAAACATTTATTATTTTTTTCATTTTAATAATTATTTTGGTTCACCTGTAACAAATGGCAATCCGTCATTGCTCCAAGCACACCATCCATCGCTGAACAATGAGCTGTTTTCAATACCCATTACTCTTGAGAACCAGTAAACTTCTGCAGCTCTCCAACCGCCACCACACATGAAAGACAAATGTTTATTTGTGTCAATGCCTGCGTCTTTCCACATTTCAAGAATTTCATAACCATTTCTCATAGTCCAATCGGCATTTCTGTAATATGTCATTGAACTAGAATTTCCATCTTCCCCTGAATAACCAAAAACGGCACCTTCTATTCTGCCTGCTATATTATGATAACTATATCCTGTATCAACACCTATATATTCTTTCCATGTACGATTGTCCACTAAAACAAAATCATCAGTTTTTAATAATTCCTGTGTTTCTTGAACTGTATCAATAACGCTTGTGTTAACTGGAGCTTGAGCACCAAAATCAGTTGCAGATTCAGGTATTACATTTTCTTTTTCCAATGAATATCCTGCTGCATTCCATTCATTCATAGCACCATTCATAACACGCACATCTTCAACACCTAAATAATGTAAAATAGTTGCAAATCTGTAAGCAGCCATTGGCTCTTGACTGTAAGTAATAACAGTGTCCGTAGAAACAATTCCATATTTAAGCACAAGATCAATCAATGTTTTATCATCGCCTAATCTCCATTCAGGAGGATCCGTTTCTGTAGGTGGTTCAAACCAGTCCGTATTTATATGGAATGCAGTAGGTAAATGTCCATTTAAATATCCTGATTCTTCAACAGTTCCCCAGCTTACTTCCACTACCTTTACTTTTTTGCCTTCATCAAAAGTATCTGCTTTTTTTCCAGTTAATAAATCATTTACAACCGATGCAGGTACTATTATTTCATAGTTTGGATATGATTCCATTTCAAGGCTGTTATTATTTGCCCATTCATTTACATCATAAGTTGAAATATTTTTAATTCCTTTTTCTATAAGATACTCTGCCACTGCCTGTGCATCTTTTCCATTAGCATCATAAACTATAACTTTTTTGTCAGAAGTCAAACCTTTATTTTCCAATGAACGTTCAAGTATTATTTGAGCATCTTCTTGTTTGCTTGTTAAACCTGCTGCTGTAAAATCAGTAGCTCCAGGAATATGCCCACCTCTTGATACACCTTCTAACGCCCATCCATTATATGCGTCATTTATACGTGCATCAACTACTATTGAATTAGCATCTTTTAATGCAGCTTGTACATCTTCAGTTGTTGCTTTGTTAATTTCAATCTTTGTTGTTTCTTGATTAGCAGGTTCTTTTGTTTCATTCTCTGCTTTGTTGCTGCAACCTACAGAAAATATTACAACCATTGCAATACAAAGAAATATACTTAGTCTTTTCTTCATTTTCACTTTCTCCATATATTATATTTTTAATCATAGTTTCTATATTAACAGGTTTACAATATTCGGTCTAATGAAACATTTTTATACTACTTTTTCATTTTTAAAAAATTTATTATAAGTTAAAATCTTGTTAAAAGAGACTTTACGTATAATAATTTTATAATGAACATTTGTGTTTACAGTTATAAATATGGGTGTAGTTTCGGTATTGCAGTAAAAATAAAATATACTCGCCTCCTAAATGGGTGGCGAGTATATAAGCTTTAAATTTCAATTTTGGCGGAGAAATGGGGATTTGAACCCCAGATACAGTTACCCGTATACACGCTTTCCAGGCGTGCTCCTTAAACCACTCGGACATCTCTCCGTGATGCTTTGCAGCAAGGATTATTATATCCTAACTTATTAGGAGATGTCAATGGTTTTTTGCAATATAGTCATAAACTAAGTTAATTCAGGTTGAAATATAATAATTACTTACGACAGTATATACTAATTTATTTTATTATCTGTTTTCCATTTAATAAACTTTTTATAAATATCTCTTAAAATAGCAATAATACATTTTTGTGAGGCACCATTAAATCTTTGTTTAATTATATCAACTAATGGTTCAACACCATCATTTTCATAAAAATTATATCCTATTATTAAATCATTTAAAAAATTCCTTGCAACCTTTGTTACCAAAGTGCAACCATTATCTTCTATAATACCTGTTTTATAATTTATTACTAATCCTATGTCAATATGTCCATTATATAGAGCAGATGGTATGTTTTCTGGAAGTCTTACATATGAACTAATATATACAGTTTCATCACTATAATTTTTATTAAATTCTTCTAACATATGTTTACTCCTAATTGATTTTTTCTAAAATTATGACTAATAATTTATTACTATAATATATAATATATAGAAAAATATTTTATGTCAATGAAATTAGAAAGAAATAGGTTGCAATTAAAGAAGCTCTTATATTCTATTAAATACATAGTTATAATTTATAATATTAACTTAACTGATATATTATTCCAAACAAAATTTATTTATCATCTTAATTAGTTGTTAACCATAACATTATAATTAAAATATTCTGCCAGCTTTTTTAATTACTGTCAGAATATTATATCATCATTTACTTGCTATTATAATCCTAATATTACTCTTGCTTCATCCACTGTTGCAATTTCTCTTCCCACTGCATTTGCTATATTTACTACCCTTTGGACTAACATTTCATTTGTAGCTAAAGTATTTTTGTCATATTTTAATACATCTTCAAGTCCTGTTCTTACATGACCTCCCATAGCAATAGCCATGGTAATCATTTGAACTTGAGAATTGCCAATTCCTGAAACATTCCAAGTTGCATCCTTTGGAAGGTTATCAACTAAGAACATTAAATTTTTTGGTGTTGCAGGCATTGAACCTTTAACATCTAAAACAAAGTTAAAATGTAGTGGTCCTTTTAATACACCTTTCTTCTGATAAAAAATAGCTTGAAAAAGCATTGCAGTATCAAATACTTCTATTTCAGGTTTTATATTGTTGTCTAACATTTTCTTAGCCAATGCTTCAACTAAATCTAATGAGTTTGCATTAACTGAAGTTGGGAAGTTTGAAGAACCTGTTGATAAGCTTGCCATATCAGCATTTGGCAAATCTAACATTTGGCTTCTCCATACAATTGTATTTTCTCCTCCCCTTGCCCCTGTAGAAACTTGTTTTATAATATCAACTTTATCTTCATCAATTTTATTTAAAACTTGTTCGAATAACTTCCTATCACTTGTAGGTTTTAAATTTTCATCCCTTACATGTATGTGAGCAACGGCTGCTCCTAAGTTTTTACACTTTTTTATATCAGCAACTATTTCATCCACATTCAACGGAGAACTTGGATTGTTTTCTTTTGTTGGGACATTACCTGTAGGTGCAACTGTTATAATCAACTTTTCCATATTATCCTCCTTTTATTTTAATAAGTCATCACATGTTTTTTTGATAGCTGTTTCTAAACCATCAAATAAAACATCTATTTCATCTTTTGTAATATTGATTGGTGGTGATATTAAAGCATGATCTCCTCTAACACCATCCACACAACCTCCGCCTGGATATGGAACTATGCCTGCATCAAGACAATTGTTAGTGAATACACTATTAGCTTTTAATTTAGTTTCAAATGGTTCTTTAGTAGTTTGATTTTTTACAAATTCTATACCAAGCATTAATCCTTTACCCCTAACCTCACCAATTATTGGATATTTGTTAAGTGTTTGTAATTTATCCATTAGATAATCTCCTTGTTTAGCACAATTATCTATATATCCTTCTCGCTCGATAATGCTCATAACTTTATGAGCAATTCCCGCTGACAACGGATTACCTGCATAAGTATGACCGTGGTGGAAACTCCCAGAACCAGTTATCATGATTGCATTAAATATTTTATCTGTTACTACAGCAGCACCTATTGGTGTATAACCACAGCTCATACCTTTTGCTGTACATATAATATCTGGAACTACATTTCCATAATGTTCTACAGCCATTTTCTTTCCTGTTCTTCCGCATCCAGCCATTACTTCATCGTCTATCCACAAAACATCATATTTATCACAAATTTCTCTTATCATTTGGAAATAAATTGGTGTTGGATGTGCTCCTGGAGCAGATGAGCCTACAACAGGCTCACTAATAAATGCCATTACATTTTCAGGTCCCTGTCTTAATATTTCCAACTCTAATGCTTGAGCACTTTTTATACTTGTTTCTTCTAAAGTTTCACATCCCCATTCATTTCTGTAATGATAGAATTGTGGAATTTTTGGGAATTGAATTAAAATCGGATCATAAATTTTCTTTCTTCCAGTTATTCCAGTCATAGAAAGCGAACCAATTGTATTTCCATGAAATGAATTCCATTTTGAAATTACTTTCCACTTACTTGATTTCCCGTCTCTTTCAACAAAGTATTGTCTTGCTAATTTTAGAGCTGTTTCTGTTGCTTCAGATCCACCAGAAACAAAGTAAACATGATTTAAATCTCCCGGTGTCCATGAAGATAGTTTTTGTGCGCAATCCTCTATTGTGTCAACTGTCCATCTTGATAAATGTGTAAAAGCAACTTTTTCAATTTGTTCTTTAGCATATTCAGCTACTTCTTTGTTTCCATGACCAATATTTGCAACTGCTGAGCCTGAACAAGCATCTAAATATTTTTTTCCGTTTTCGCCATAAAGAAAAACACCTTCACCTTTAACTATTTTCGGATACTTCCAAGTTTGAGACCTGTAAAATACATTATTTTTTGGTGCATTGTTTGCTGCCATAATTAAGTCCTCCTATTTATGCATATAATTTATTTAACGTTTTCAACTGAATTATCATTAAAAGCGTCATAATCAAATGTTCCTTCCATCTTTGAAACTACTGCTGCAACTATTAAATCTCCATGGGAGTTTGTTGCAGTATGTATTTGATCAACTATACGATAGATACCTGCAACTAAAGCGATAGCTTCTAAAGGAAGTCCCATGCTTTCAAGTAATGTTATACTTATTACTAATCCTATTGAAGGAACCGCTGCACAACCCACTGCAAGTAAAGTAGCTTGAAATACTAACATTATCTGAGTTGGTATTGATAAATCCATGCCATATAATTGGCTTGCAAATACAACTATTAAACCAAAATATATACAAGTACCATTCATGTTCATTGTAGCCCCTAACGGAAGTACAAAACTTGAATTTTCTTCAGGTATACCTAAATCCTTGGAAACTGACATCGCTACTGGCAATGCTGCAGATGATGTACATGTGCTAAAAGCAATTAACCAAGGTTCAAAAGCCTTTTTGAAAAATTTGATTGGGCTAACTTTAACCACTAATTTTAAACAAACTCCCCATAATATTAAAACAGTGAAAGTTATAGCTGATAAATAATCTGTAATTATAAATTTAAGAATAGGTCCAAAGATTTCAACCCCAAATTGAGCTGTAGCATTTGCCATTAAACCAAATACTCCATAAGGAGTAAATCTTACAACTATTTCTATTACTTTAAACATTGTTTCCGAACAAATTTCTATGAATTGATTAACAGGTTTTGCTTTTTCTCCCATCATTATTAATGCTATTCCTATAAAAATTGAGAATGATATAATATGAAGCATAGTACCATTAGCCATAGAAGCTATTGGGTTTTGAGGGAAGAAATCCAATACTGAATCAAGAAACCCAGGAAGTTCTTTAATTTCAACATTGCCAGCAGAAATATTTCCTAAATCTATTCCAGCACCTGGTTTGATAAAATTAGCCAATATTAATCCTATTGTTACAGCTCCTGCAGATGTGGCTAAAAACAGAACAATGGTTCTTATGCCTGTATTCGCTAACCTTTTTACATCACCTAAACTAATTACACCACTTGTAATTGAGAAAAATACTAACGGAACAATGCCCATCTTTATTAATCTTAAGAACAAATTACCTACAAAAACACAGACTTTTAAAATTTCTGCAATAACTGGATTTTCAGGACCACCCATATTACTAAAAATAATTCCAAAAATAACACCTAATATCAAACCAATAAAAATCTTATGATACAGCTTAAGAGTGAACTTTTTCTTTTCCATACAAACCTCCTAATATTTTAGATTTAAAGCAATATAAAATTAAAACTATTCCAAAGCCTCCTTTCATAATTTTATATTAAGACAAATAAAAAACCAGCTTAAACGNNGCTTAGCTGGTTTTAATTCGCTATATAATATCGCTTTTTTAGTACAATATTATGACAAAATAAAGCAGTCTTATTAAATTTAATATAATTATAACCCATTATGAAAACATTGTCAATAGGTATTTATAAACAAGTTGAAAAAAATTTTTATCTCTCTTTCCCAAAGAAAAACAAAGCAATTGCTCCTTGGCCTGTGTGGGAACCTACTACTGGTCCTATGAAATTTAATATTACTTCTTTAACATGCAATTTTTCTTTAATTAAATTAGCTAAATACTCAGCATCTTGTAAAGCATTAGCATGGCTTATAAAAACTGTTTGCTCTTCAGGATTTATACATGTTGATTCCATCTTGTCAAACAATGCATGAAGAGACTTTTTACGTCCTCTAACATTGGAATCTGGGATTAAACGACCTTCATTATCAACGTGTAGAATTGGTTTTATGTTTAATACAGTTCCAACTGTTGCGGATACCGCACTAACTCTACCACCTCTTTTTAAATGATTTAAATCATCCACAGTGAACCAATGGCACATTTTTAATCTATTATCTAAAATCCATTGATTCAGTTCATCCATACTTAAATTTTCTTCAGTTTTCTTTTTAGCAGCCGTATAAACTAACAAGCCTTCGCCCATGGATGCTGCTTTTGTATCAACGCAGATAATTTTTGAATCTTTATATTTTTCTCTAAGTTCTTCTGCTGCTACTACTGATGATTGGTATGTTCCGCTTAACTCTGATGAAAATGCTATATAAAGTATATCTTTTCCTTCTTTTAATACAGGTTCAAAATTTTCTATAAATGACATTGTATTAATTAGGGTCGTAGTTGATTTTTCACCATTTTGAATTCTTTCATAAAATTTATGTATACTTAGTTGTCTATGATCTAAATAATTTAAATAATTTTCACTTTCAAAGCTAAATCCTAAGGGTATAACCTTTAAACATAGTTCATCTGCCAAGCTGGCTGGTAGGTCTGTTGTAGAATCTGTAAAAATTACATAATCCTTCATATCTATCACCTCATTTTATTTAATTAATCATTTATTTAATTATTTATTTAATTGATATTTATATATCAATTTTATTGCTAAAATATAGTTTTACTAAATCCTTCTTCTAATACATTCTTCCCATTTTATGAATTTTAAATAAGAGCTATGAGCTTATTTTATTTTACTGTTTTTAATTATTCTTTTAAATATTAAAGCAATTAAAGAACCTGATAGAATAGTTGTCCATATTATTACTGAATAAGTGCTTATATACTTTGCTATATCTTCCCAACTATTACCCAAAAATGCCCCCGCATTAACAAGTAAAGTATTCCAAATAGCTGAACCCGCAGCAGTCAATATGATAAATGAAAGCATATTCATTTGGGACATACCAGCTGGAATTGATATTAAACTTCTAATCATAGGAATCATCCTACCAAAAAAAACAGTTTTTCTCTGATACTTTTTATAATAATCCATTGTTCTGTCAACATCTCTTAACTTTAACCTTAAAATTTTTCCATATTTATTAATGATATTTTTAATTGATTGATTGTTAAGTTTTGACCCGATTTTATAAAGTAAAATTGCCCCAAATACAGAACCCAAAGTAGAATAAACAACAACTAAAAAAACAGACATATTTGATGTAGTTGTCATAAAACCACAAAATGAAAGAATTACTTCTGAAGGAATGGGCGGAAATACATTCTCAATTAATATTAACAAAAATACGCCTGCATAGCCAAATTGATCTAATATGGCGACTATCCATTCCTGCATTAATTTTCCTCCTATACATATTTTAAAAAAACATTTAAATTTATTATAACACAAATCCCTAGTATAAGGCTAAATAAATTTCATTATAAAATTTAATATAATAATTAAATTTGTTAAAAATAATTAATAAAGAGTTTATTTAATATTAATTGTGGTATATATAAATAATTACATTTATAAAAAGTAAACAATCATACTAATGGAACATTATTTTTTATAAATCGTCTTAATATAAAAGGAAGGTGATCATATGGTTAGAATATCAGATTTTTTTAAAAAAGCAGCTATGAATTTAAAAACTACCGTTTTTCGATTTCCAATAGTTTTATTATTTTTAGCATTTATTTCTGTCATTGTATCAATATTAATTGAAAATGACTTTTCAACAAATGAATCATTATATACACGCTTAATTTATGCAGGAGTATTTGGGGTATTTGTTAATATAGCCTTGCAATTTGCTTTAGAAAGATATGAAAGTATAAATAAATATAAATGGATTTTAAGAATATTATCTATTGGTCTTGCTGTTTTTTATTATTATTTTATGACTACTGATGTTAAATATTCACAAGCAATGTTTGTAAGACTTTTAGTAATATGTTTTTCTCTATTTGCATTATATTTATATTTGCCATCTTCAAAGAATGCTTTTAATTTTGGTAATTTATCATTAGTTCATTTTAAATCAGCATTTACATCTATATTGTATGGAGTAGTTTTATTCCTTGGATTAACAGCGATTTTTTTAGCGATTGACTTACTCTTGTTTAATTTAAGAGATGAAATTAGAGCTCACATGGGAAATATAGTTTTTATTTTCTTTGTACCAACATATTATCTTTCATTACTGCCTAAATTCAATTCAGTAGATGAAGATGATAATAACAAAACAAAAGAAGCATCAGTTTATCCAAGAGTATTGGATATTTTAGTTTCTAATATTGTAATTCCATTAATAATGGTTTTCTCCGTTGTTCTTATTATATATTTTGTAAAAATATTAATATCTGGTATTTGGCCTGTAGGTCAAGTAGGTCCTATGGTTTTAGCTTATTCTACTGCTGGATTGTTTTTCTATATTTTAGGATCAAATTTACAAAACAAAATTGCATTATTCTATAGAAAAATATTTCCATTTATTTTATTACCTCTTGTAATAATGCAACTGACATCTGCTTATATTAGAATAAAAGCATATGGAATTACAGAATCACGTTATTATGTAATTTTGTTTGGAATTTACTCTATAACAAGCGCCTTTTATTTAATATTTTCTAAGAAAAAAAATACAAATGCAGTTGTACTTCTTGCAGCATGCTTTGCAATTTTATCCATAATACCTCCTGTGGACGCATTTAACACTTCAAACAACAGCCAAAAAGGACGTATAGAAGAAATATTATTAAAAAATAATATGCTAAAAGATAATAAAATAGTATTTAATTCTTCTATTTCAAGCGAAGATAAATATGAAATAACTAATATAACCGATTATATGGCACGAATGGGTTATTTAGATAATTTATATTGGATACCTGAAAAATATGTTGAAGAAAATAATTATTACATGGGATTTGAAGATATATACGGTTTTAAACCATATTATAATTACGCAAATCCTGACAATAGGCCACAATTTGTATATGCAAACCTTGATACAAATGCACCAATTGATATAGAAGGATTTGAAACATTATTTAAAATTAATTTTTATACAGATAACCGTAATGACCAAAGTAAGGAAATACTTTTAACTTCATTTAAGCTAAGTGATGATAAATATTCAATAAAACAAATTTCTGATGAAAAAGGAAATTTAACCTTAAAAATTTATGACCAACAAAATACTAATGTAATGGAAATTAAAACAGAAGAATTTATTAATAATATAGCTAAATTAGGATTACAGCCAAAATCAATGCTTCAACCTGAAGAAATGACATTGGATAAACAAAATGAAACTTTGCGAGTTCGTTTAGTAGTTGAAAATTTAAGTGTTGAATATCCTTCAAATGATGAAGTTTATGTTAACGGAAGCATTATAGTTTTAGTTGCTAAAAATAAATAATATATATATATATTTATTTCAGACTAAACCAGTAAACTGTTATTAGATTTATCGTTTAGGATGACAAAATAAAAATATACTTTGTCATCAAGAGGAAGTTTTGAATATTTATCAAAACTTCCTTTTTTCATGCATTTTTAACAAATGTTTTGAATAAATAACACTTGCATACATTGAATTCTATGTTATAATAAATAGAGGTCTTACCACAATACAACTTATAAATATGAGGTGAAAAATGGAACATAAATTTATTTCGAAAAGGTACTGGAATGATAATTCAACACCTATGGGACAGGTTGATGCACTATCAAAACAATTTGATGATGTAATAAACTTAAGCCTTGGGGATCCTGATTTAATAACAAGCGATATAATTATTGACAGCGCAATGAAAGACGCAAAATTAGGACATACAAAATATACAGATTTCAGAGGAGACCCTGAACTTAGAAATGAAATTATTAATTTTTATAAAGAAGAATATAATATGTCCATTGAAGATAAGGAAGTTTTCGTAGTAACAAGCGGATGTCTTGCAATGTATTTAGCCCTTGAAGCTATATTGGATGATGGCGATGAAGTGATACTTCAAGCCCCTTATTTCACCCCATACCAACAACAAGTTGAATTAGCAAGAGGTATTCCAATTCAGTTAAATACATATGAAGAAGAAGATTTCCAAATTAATATAAATAGGCTTGAAAGTATAATTACAGAAAAAACAAAAGCTATTGTAATCAATTCTCCAAGCAATCCAACTGGAAATACATTATCTAAAAAAACTATGGAAGGTATAAGAGATATAGCTATAAAATATGACTTAATTATTATTTCTGATGACATTTATACTTCTTTTAGTTATAATGAACCATTTACACCAATTGCTAAAATTGACGGCATGAGAGAAAGAACAATTATAATAAATAGTTTTTCTAAAAATTTTACAATGACAGGATGGCGCATAGGTAATATTATAGCTCCTGATTTTATAATAAAAACAATACAACAAATTAATGAAAATTTAGTTTTTACTGCTCCTTCAATATCACAAAGAGGTGCAATATATGCGTTAAGAAATCGAAAAACTATTCAGCCGGCAATGATTGAAGAATATAAAAATAGAGTATTTTATGCTGCAGATAGAATAAACAAAATTCCGAACATGTCTGTGTTAAGTCCAAAAGGAACTTTTTATTTGTTTGTAAACATCAAAAATACAGGTCTTACTTCAATAGAAGCAAGCGAAGCAATTTTAAAAGAAGCTCATGTTCTCACAATACCTGGCATAGCATTTGGTGAATGCGGAGAAGGTTATATAAGATTAGCATGTACTGTAAATATTAAAAAGCTTGAAGAAGCTTTTAATAGAATAGAAAAAATGAATATATTTAAAAATTAATAGGAGGTTTCTATGAAAGAAAATGCCAATGTAAAAAATTTAAGCAACAAAGGTATCATGAAATTTTTGATACCATCACTATTAGGCGTATTTATATTTTTATTTCCAATCCCTTGGAATGGATCAGTAAATATTCCAATCGGTATTATTTCAGAATGGCTTGCAGCCTTTATAAAACCAGCTGCACCATTATTAATTACAATTTTTATATTAATATCTGCAATATTTTCAACTATTACAACAGTTTTCAAACCAAAATTTATATTAAAAAATGCAATATTAAGTAAACTTTTTGTATCAAGTAATTTTTATTTAATCTTTAAAATAATAGGAGCTATGGTAGTAGTCATGGTGTATGCTCAAAAAGGACCGGATTTCATCATATCAGTAGACACTGGTGGAACTATGATGAGTTTATTAAAAACTTTAATAGCATGGTTTTTTGCAGCATCATTTTTGATTCCTCTTTTAATGGACTTTGGAATAATGGACTTTTCTGGTACACTTATTCGAAACTTTACTCAACCTCTATTTAAATTACCTGGAAGATCAGCAATTGATTTACTTGCTTCATGGGTAGGAAATTGTAATGTTGGTGTAGTTTTAACAACAACACAATATGAACAAGGATATTATACTGGAAGAGAAGCTATAACTATCGCAACTTGTTTTTCTGCAGTTTCGCTTCCATTTTGTCTTGTTATTGCAGCTATGCTTAAAGTAGATCATTTATTTTTACCATTTTATATAATATTAAGTATCACTGGTGTATTAAGCGTAGTAATAATGACAAGAATACCACCTTTAAGCAAATATTCTAGTGAATATTATGCACCTGTAGGAAAACAAGTAAATGAAGTAGAACCAGAAGGCATGACTAAATTCCAATGGGCATTACAGCTTGGAGTAGAAAGAGCTAAAACAGCACCTTCATTAACAGGAATATTATACAAAGGTTTTGATATGTTTCTTGGTATAATATTTTCTCTTACTCCACTTGTAATGTCATTTGGAACTATAGCTCTTATATTAGCAACTTATACACCTATTTTTAACTACTTATCCGTACCTTTTGGATATTATCTTCAGTTATTAGGATTAGAAGAAGCTTTTGCAGCTGCACCAGCTACTATAGTAGGATTTGTTGACATGTTCATTCCTGCAATTTTAGCAGCAAATCTTGTTTCATTAAAAACAAGATTTGTAATAGGAGTTCTATCTTTAGTTCAAATAATATATATGACGGAAGTTGGTACTCTAATTTTAACTTCAAAAATGCCTATAGACTTTAAAGGTATTTTAATATTATTCCTACAAAAAACAATAATAGCATTACCTATTATAGTTTTACTTACTAATTTATTTGGAATTGCTTAATGTCATCCTGAGCCATAGCGAAGGATCTTATAATTCAAACAAAACTGGTATGTATTAAATATGCATACCAGTTTTTATTTGCTATTATAGCAAATTTCTATCTATTTTATTTAAATGATTATTCATATATTCAACAGCAGCTTTCTCATCATGATTTTCTATGGCTTTAATAATATTTAAATGTTCTTCATATATTTTTTCCGTAGAATCATCTCCAAAAATGGATATTTCTACTGATTTATTAATAAAGTTTTTTAAAAGATATGATGTACTTTCTAAAACTATATCTATGAGCATGTTTTTGCCAATTTTAGCTATTTCATAATGAAATTCTTTATCATAATATGATTTTAATTCTGTAGATTCAGCCTCAATCATTTTATTATGTAAATCATATAATTTCTTTATATCATTTGAATTAGCTTTTATACATGACTGTTTTACTGTATAATTTTCTATTAAATATCGAAGTTCTAAAACTTCTTCTAAATTACCATTAGAAAGCTTAAATGACAGGGATAAAGGTTTAAAAAAACTATTTTCAGTATTGTTGACAATATAATTACCTTGACCATGACGGCTTTCAATTAACCCGATTATTTCAAGAGCTTTTAAAGCTTCTCTTAAAGCAGGTCTACCTATATTAAACTTTTGTGTTAATTCTCTTTCTGGTGGAAGCTTATCACCACATTTTAGCTCTCCATTCATAACCATATCCTGAATTTGTTCTATAACCTTTTGAGATATTCCTTTGTTTTCAATCGTTTCAAACATAAGTACTCCTTTATTTGAGCTTGTTGTTAACATTATTATTTTACATCAACTTAAATTTTTTTTCAATGTGTTTATGCTTTTACATTTAAATAAAATTAATTTAGCATTTTTATGCATATTTTCCGCTAACATATTGCACGTAATTTCTTTATATGATATAATAAAAACAGTGGTAAGACCACTATTTAATTCTATAATAGGAGTGTAAAATGAATATTCTTGTTCTAATTAAAGAAGTTCCTGATATGGGAAAAGTTAAATTTGACAGTGAAAAAGGCGTTGTGGACAGATCTTCTGCAGAGTCTGAAATAAATCCATTTGATATGAATGCATTACAAACAGCAGTTAATATAAAAAACAATTATGGTGCAAATATTACAGTTCTTACAATGGGTCCTTTAAAAGCAGAAAAATCCCTAAGGGATGCTTATGCAAGAGGTGCTGATAGCGGTATACTAATGTCGGATAGAAAGTTCGGTGGTGCTGATACATACGCTACTTCTAAAACATTATCCGCAGGAATAAAACATTTTGGAAAATATGATTTAATAATTTGCGGTGAAAAATCTGTTGACGGAGATACAGGACAAGTAGGTGCTGAAGTAGCAGAATTTCTTGACATACCCCATGCTTATTATGTTGATAAAATAATAAGTATAAATGAAAATGATATAGACGTTGAAATTGAAAATTTATGTGGCAATAAACAAATAAGAAAAATGAAACTCCCAGCTTTAATAGGGGTTACAAAAAATATAAATACACCAAAACTTCCTACTGTAAACAGAAAACTACAATCTTTAAATGTTGAAATAGAAAAACTTTCTTTAAACGACCTTAATGAATATATAAATGAAAATAATGTTGGGTTTAAAGGTTCACCTACTAAAGTTAGTAAAATTGTGATTCCAGACTCATTAAAAAGAGAAAACACTATTTACAGAGATGATTATGATTCATTTATAAAAGCTATAAAACAAGAATTAAAGAAGGTGAAATAATGGGCGAATATAAAGGAATTTTAGTAATTGCTGAACAAAATGACAATAAAATTCATAAAGTAACATTTGAACTTTTAAATAAAGGTAAAGAATTAGCTGAAAAATTAAGTGTAAAGCTAAACTGCCTGATATTAAGCGAAGATGGTTCAGATGTAAAAGAGCTTAATTTCAGGGGTTCAGAAACAGTTTATTTCATGAAATCAAAATGCTTTTCAAATCCTGAAGAATATTTGTACAAGCAGAACATAGTTAAATTCATAGAAAATCATAAACCTGAAATAGTTTTAATTGGGGCAACTAATTTTGGACGTTCTTTAGCTCCAAGAATCGCTGCTGCTTTACACACAGGTCTTACAGCAGACTGTACAGAATTAAATACGGATGATGAAGGAAATTTAATTCAAATACGACCAGCATTTAGCGATAACATCCTTGCTCACATTAAAACTGTAACATATCCACAAATGGCAACTATAAGATATAAAGAATTTAGTGAAGCTAAAAGAAACCCTGATGCAATTATAAATATTGTTGAAATAAATCCTTATTTGGAAAGTTATGATAAATCAACTGTTATGAAAATTTTAGATGAAAAAGAAACTGATATAACCGAAGCTGAAATAGTTGTTGCAGCAGGTAAGGGAATCAAGAAAAAAGAAGATTTGAAAATGATTGAAACACTTGCGCTTAAATTAGGTGGCACAGTTGGGGCATCAAGAGCATTAGTTGATTCAGGATTTATTAGTAGCTCGCATCAAGTGGGCTACAGCGGTAACAGAGTTAAACCAAAAGTATATATAGCATGTGGAATTTCTGGTGCACCACAGCATTTAGCAGGTATGAAAGAATCTGATTTAATAATTGCCATAAACTCAGACCCTTCAGCACCCATATTTTCTATAGCTGACTATGGGTATGTTGGTGATATGTACGAAATAATTCCAAATCTCATAAAAGATTTGTAAAGGAGTCATTATGGATAAAAATATAATAAATGAAATGATAAGTATAGTTGGAAAAGATTATGTATTAACAGGCTTAGAGCAAAAATCTTCATATTTATATGATGAAATAGAATTGCTTATGAGGCCTAAAGCCAATGAAAGTTCAATTGTTGTAAAACCTAAAAACACAGAAGAAATATCTACAATTATGAAATATGCCAACGAAAATAAAATACCAGTAGTAACAAGAGGTGGTGGCACTGGCCTTTGCGGCGGATGCACACCAACCCTAAGAAGCATCATATTGTCAACTGAAAGACTTAAAAAAATCATAGAAATAGATGAAGACAACATGGTTGCAGTTTTAGAAGCAGGTGTTACATTATTTGAATTACTTGAAGAGCTTGAGAAATATGATAACATAGGTTTCCCAGTACATCCAGGGGATGAAGGTGCACAAATGGGTGGAATGGTTGCAACTAATGCAGGCGGAGCTCGTGCAGTAAAACACGGTGTAATGCGCAAACATATACAGGGTCTTGAAGTTGTGCTACCAAATGGAGAAATACTACAATTAGGTGGAAAACTAATTAAAAATAATGCTGGTTATAATCTTTTACAACTTATAATTGGAAGCGAAGGAACATTGGCCATAATAACTAAAGTTATTTTGAAAATATACCCAAATGATAAGTATACAGCTACTATAATAGCACCCTTTGAAACATTTGAAGATGCATCTAAAGCTGTTCTTGATATTTTAAAGAGCGGTTCAGTTCCACTTGCAGTTGAGTATCAAGATAAGCATGTTTTTATAGAAACAGCAAAAATGTTAGGAACACAGTGGCAGGCAGAAAAAGGAAATGCTGACTTAATGATTATAATTTCAGAAAAAACTGAAGATTTACTTTATGAAACAGCAAAACAAATAAATGACATATGTGAAAAAAACAATTCCTATGAAACATTATTTGCAGGCAAACAAAGTGAACAAGATGAACTTTTGATGATAAGAAGTAATTCATATGAACTTGTAAAAGATGTCATATATGAATCTTTAGACACTGCAGTTCCTGTTGCTGATATACCTGCATATTTGAAAGAATTAAAAGACCTTGCATCAGAATATAGCACAACTACAAATGTAATGGCACATATTGCAGATGGCAACATACACAGTGACATTTTATTGGTTGATGGAAAAATTCCAACATATGCAGAAGAATTAAAACAGAAAATTTACAAAGCATGCTTTAAATATAATGGTACTATTACAGGAGAACATGGTATTGGAAAATTAAGAGTAAATGATTTAAAACTACAAAAAAGCGAAACTGAATTGAATATTATGAAAGGAATAAAATATTCTTTCGACCCAAGCAATATTTTAAACCCTCATACTGTTTTAGACATATAGCAAAAAGACTTAATTTCACAAATAGAAATTAAGTCTTTTATTTATTTTTTATTTTTCCTCTGCATTTACTGTCTTTTCATCCTCATAGAAAACTTTAAATTTAGGATCAACTTTTCCAACTCCAAGGTGCCTTGCTTTATAATCCTTAAGCAAATCTGTAAACTTTGGTAAAAGAATAAACAAAGCTATTATATTTGCAAAAATAGGAAGTGCAGTTGATGAGTCAGAGAAAATCCACAGCGTTGTTCCAGGAAATCCATAGTACACAGCAATTATAACCATTAACAAACTTGGTATAGGATATGTCCATTTATAAAATGCTAATATTGCTTTTTTCTTTGGGGTTTCTCCTATTAAATAACGTACAACTACTTCTATCTGAGCATATACTCCGCTTGATGTAGTAATTCCAAATAAAAATACTCCTACTGCCAATATAACTCTACCCGGTCTTCCAAGTCCAGCTTCAAATGCACTTAATGTAAGTGTGGCTCCGTCCAATCCACTTGACCATTGTCCTGTTATTATTACAACTAAAGCCGTTATAGAACAAACAACAAATGTGTCTATAAATACTTCAAAAATTCCCAACAGACCTTGTTTAATTGGGTGATCAACTTTTGCAGATGCATGTATCATAGGAGCTGAACCCCACCCAGCTTCATTACTGAAAACTGATCTTGACATACCAAGTTTAATTGCTTGAGTAAATGTAGCTCCTAAAAAACCTCCTGCAGCTGCAGTTCCTGTAAATGCACTACCAAATATTAAACCAAATACTCCAGGTAATTGTGTAATATTTTTTAATATAATAATTACTCCACCCAACAAATAAAAAATACACATAAAAGGAACCAATTTTGATGCTATTTTTCCTAAAGATGATACTCCACCACTTATCATTAAATATAATAAAATTGTATAAAATACCGCAACACCAACCATGCTCATATTAAACGTATTTGCAACTGCTTCTGATACAGTGTATGTTTGGATATTTATAAAATAGCCTGTTAAAAAGCCAAATGCAAATATAAAACTTAACACTTTAGCAACAACTGGCATTTTTCGTTCTTTGCCAATTCCTTTTTTCATATAATAGTTAGGGCCACCATATGCTTCATTATTAGCATCTTTTGTACGATAATATACTGCCAGTGAAATTTCACACATTTTAACTATCAATCCACATAGCGCTGCAACCCACATCCAAAAAATTGCACCTGGTCCACCTACTGCAATAGCAGTAGCAACACCACCTATGTTTCCTACACCAATTGTTGTTCCTAATGCAACACTCATTGCCTCAAGTGGTGAAACAACTCCAACATCCTTTTTTTCAGATTTATCTTTACCCATAATGCTTTTATAAGCATGTTTCATAGCTAATTTAAAACCTGTAACCTGAAAAAATCCCGTTTTAATTGTAATGTAAATACCTACTACAAGAATTATTGCAACTAAAGGCATACCCCACAAATAATCATAAACAATAACCGATAAAATATCTTCAAATGACATAGACAACTCTCCTTTATATTTTTTTTAAAATTATTAAAAAATACCTCCTTTGTAGTTTTTTAAAATTTATTATAAAAAACATAAATATAAATTCATAGAGTTCTTTTTAAAATATAAAGCTCGCATACTCTATTAATTATATTTAAGTATTAAAGATACTGCGTGATCTATAATTCTTGGTGTCCTAACAAATAAATCTTCTTTATTTACTCTTTCTGTCATTTTGTGAAAATCTTTACCCCATGGTCCTATATTTATGCAAGGCATCGAAATTTTTTCAATTTCATCCACTGGTATATCATACAATTTACCTAAAAGAGGCATTGATTCTCTTAGAGATCTTAAAACTTCATCACTATGTTGAATGCTTGTATAGCTTAAATCCGATATTCCCGTATAAAAATATTCATTAGTATATGTTTGATTAAAATTGTCTTCTGTAAATTTATTTAATTCACAACTAATACTTTTAATGGATTCATCCAAATTATCAAAAAACAAATTTGCAACATTAGGATAATACGGAGGAATTAACCCATATACTATTCTTGGGGATAAATCATTAATATAACCATAAATAAATTCAATAAGCTCAAAATTACATGCTATAATAGTTAATTCATTATTGTTCATTTTAACTTGTAATTCATTTATTTTTTCATTATACTTCAATTCAAACTCATCTTTATAATCATTTTTAGCTTCCATATAAAGTTCTGAAAAATTAACAACTTTTGTTTCCCAAGGAAGTTGTTTTGTTGGCATATTTGTAGCTTCTAAAAATCTTCTGTAATTTTTATTCATGTCGCATATAACTTCATCAAAAGCATCTACACATATATTTTTTACTTTTTTCATTATACTTTGTGGAGTTTGCTTTAATGTTAAAATACTAAAGCATCCTTTAATGCTTAAAGGCATTGAAACATCATATTGATCTTTATTATCCTTTAAATATAGCCAAGTTGGTGGAGGTGCTGCTTCATTACCAACTATATCACTTAATTCCATGTTTATTTCTGTTTTTCTTACAATGCTGCTCATAACATTGAGAGGATTTAATCCTTCAAAAACTTTTCCTGCATGGGCTAAAAATCCACGCACATACACAAATGGCATTACTTTTCCAACAGAACCTTCAGAAAAAATACCTTGAGTGAAATCTTTTCTTTGATGAGGTTCTGAATTTATCATTATTTTATAATTTAAATTATAGCGCTCTTTTAATTCATTTAAAAATTTAACTCCTGCTCTCATACCTGCAGATAAATTTTCTTCATCAGGTACTGCAATTAAAACTATATTTCCTTTAAAATTGCTTAGTTCACTGTAGCGTTTTGTTAAAGCAATTTGAATTGCCCCTCCGCCCTTCATATCACATACTCCACGACCAAATAAAAATGAATCATCATTTAAATCTTTTTGAACATCTTCTTTTAATGTATCTTTAATTTTCATTAATTCATTTTTTAATTCTTCAGGTGAAAATGCATAATTTTTTAATAATTTAAAATCTTCAACACTTACAACATCGTTATGATGAATAAAAACAATAGTATCATCGCCTTTACCTTTTAAAAACGCATAGCAAACGGAGCGATTCAAAGAGTCATTTTCAATTTTATAAGTCCCATAAGAATTAGGGGTATTTTTAAAATATGGTAGAGCTGAAAAATAATTCAAAAAAAATTTTTCAGCTTCTATTTCCTTTTCTGTACTTGTATAACTTTCAGCTTTTATATAAGATAGAAGTATATACTTTATATCATCTTCAATTCCATTTAAAATTTTGTCATCCATAATATTCTTCTCCCTCTATATTCTTGTTATAGGGCATGTTAAACAAGTTGGTCCACCCGTTCCTTTAAATGACATCTCATGACCTTCATAAGTATAAACTTTACATCCTTCTTCTTTTAAGTTTTTAACTATCTCAGGATTACCATCTAAAACTACACAAACTCTTGGTGCTAATGCTAAAACATTTGAACCTAAATAATCGTATTCCTTATCATTAACTTCAATAAGCTTCATTCCTCTTTGTAGCAACAATTCTCTGAAAAATACAGGCATATATTTTGAATATACAACTGCTAAATCATTATCAACCATACTGATTATGCTCATTAAATGAAGACATGCATCACAACCTTCTCCATGTGGCATCGGAACGACAATTACTTCTTCAACTATATCTTTGACAAGTTCTTTGAACTGTCTTATACCTTCATCATTAGTTCTGTAACCTCTTCCAACAGCAACTGTTTTTTCATCCAACCAAACAATATCTCCGCCTTCCATTTTGCCAGGCTTTTCTATGTATCCTAAAGTAGGTATACCTATGCTTTTTAAATATTCTTCAGTAGCTAAGAATTCTTTTCCTCTAAGTTCTTTTCCCATTGGAAAATAAATAGCACCTTTTGATGTAACTTTCAAAGGATCATGGGTATAAATTGAATCAAGTCCCACTTTATCATCTTTTGGAAGATAATAAACATTTTCAACATTATCTTTAATAATTTTTTCAAATTTTTCATACTCTAATAAAGCTTTTTCATAATCCGGGCATCCAAAATAAGCAAATTGTTCATAATTTTTATTTAAATGTTCTTGATTTATAAAAGCTTCTGATGGCCTTTTAATTAAAATCGATTTAACTTTACCAACCATTGATTGACATCCATATTCCATTTTATAATCCTCCTAATATATTCAAACTATAATTTAAAATCTTAATGACAAACAACTTAAACCGCCATCTAACTTTCTAAATTCAGAAGTATCAACTATTATAACTTTATATCCTAAATCTCTTATGCATTTCTCAACTGTAGGATATCCTTCTGCTACAATTACATTATCATTAACCCAAATACAGTTAGCTCCATATGCTTCACTTTCTGGAACAATAACTTTATTATTTGTTTTAAAATCTTCTTTTTCTATAAATTCTCCAGACACGAGCATATTATTGTTTTCTACATAATTCACACCAGTTTTTAAGTGTAAAACTTTCTCTAATGAAACAACAGAGCAAGTATGTCCATATTTAGCTAATGCTTCTTTAAACTGTCTGCATCCTTCTTCGTTTGTACGTGCGGATAAACCTATGTAAAAATGATTTCCTACCATCATTACATCTCCACCTTCCATAGTTCCAGGTGATGTAATATATTCTATTTGATCATCATTATAAAACTTTTTAATATTTTCAACCATCAAAGGTGATTCTCCCTGTCTCGAAGGGGCACCTGGATTTGAAATTATAGCACATTTTGGCGTAAGAACTGCTGTATCTTCAACAAAACATGAATCTGGAAATTCTTCTAATGCTTCTAATACAGTTACTTTAACTCCACAAGCTTCAAGAGCATTAATATAATCATCATGTTGTTTTAAAGCTAATTCATAATCTGGTTTACCTAACTCCGGAGCAGATGTGATACCATCCACTAATGATCTACTTGGTCTTCTTACAATTGCATTCTTAAACATAATTTCCTCCCTTAAATTGGCTATATTATTTTTTAAAATTTTAACTCTAATAAATATTATTCATTAAATTTATTTTTATGTATAATATATATTGTATACAATATATATTATACACGATTACCAAAAAAAATGCAAGAGTTTTTTAAAAATAATATATTGTATACAAATTTATTGATTTTTAAAAAATTTTGTGCTAAAATAAAAATACTCAGTAGAAGGGGGCATGCGAATGATAAATTACATGTCATTAAAAGACTATGTTTATAATTATATATCAGAAAAAATAAATGATGGTTCAATGAAACCTGATGATAAAATTAATGAACAACAAATAGCAGATGCATTAAATGTAAGCAGAACTCCAATTAGGGAAGCACTTATACAATTAGCATCCGATGGATTTTTAGAAAATACTCCAAGAAGAGGTTTTCGAGTTAAATTTTTAGACATAAAAAAAGCTCAAGAATTATATGAAGTAATAGGGATATTAGATGGTAGGATTGCTTATTCTACTGTTGATATTATAAGTGATGAAGAACTTAATAATATGCAGAGATTAGCTGAAGAAATGGATTTAGCTATAATTCAAGGGCTTAGCGCAAAATATTATGAACTTCAATTAAAATTTCATGATAATTACATAAATTTATGCGATAATGAATCAATGATTTTCATGTTAAATCAACTAAAAAATCAATTTTTGAGAAAATATTATAAATTTGAAAATCCTGAATATGAATTGCAAGTTCTTAAAGACACTAACAAGGAACATTTTGAAATTGTAAGATTGTTTAAAGAAAAAAGAAAAGATGAGTTAGAAA
Organism: Firmicutes bacterium UBA6132; assembly: GCA_002435835.1. The sequence goes on along the minus strand of DIVM01000316.1, from coordinate 39,623 downwards.
AATTTATAAGGGATGTTCACTGGGCAAAAGATACAGCTATGTTTGATTCTTTGTAAAAAATAGGACGTACACTTTGTAAAATAGTGTACGTCCTTAATTTATTTCTTATTTCATTAGTCTATTGCTACAACTGCACCTTTATAGTTTTCAGCTATATATTGTTTAACTTTATCGCTTTTTAATGCTTCGATTAATGCTTTGATATCTTCTCTTTCTTCATCGCCTTCTTTTACGCATAAAATATTAGCATAAGTTTGAGCTGCATCTGAAGTTTGTTCTTCTTTTGCTAATGCATCTGTTGCAACATTAAATCCTGCATCAAGTGCATAGTTTCCATTTAATACAACAAAATCTGTTTCTTTTACAACTCTTGAAACTTGAGCTGCTTCAAGTTCAACTATTTCTATGTTTTTAGGATTTTCTACTATATCATTTTTAGTTGCTGCTAAGCCAGCGCCTTCTCTAATTTTAATTAATCCATTAGTTTCTAATAATAATAATGCTCTTGCTTCATTTGTTGTATCATTAGGAACTGCAATTGTTGCTCCGTCAGGAATTGAAGCTAAATCTTTTGATTTTCCAGGATAAATTCCTAATGGCTCATAGTGAATTGAAGCAACTGAAACTATTTTTGTTCCTTTTTCTTTGTTGAAATCATCTAAGTAAGGTTTGTGTTGGAAGAAGTTTGCGTCAACATCTCCACTGTCTAAAACTAAATTAGGTTGTACGTAATCTGAAAATTCTGTAATTTCTAATTCATATCCTTTTGCTTTTAACTCTTCTTTTACTTGTTCTAATATTTCAGCATGTGGTGTTGGTGATGCTGCAACTATTATTTTTTTAATTTCTGGTGCTGCATTTTGTGTGTTATCTGTTTTAGGTTCTTCTGTTTTTTGTTGGCAACCAACTAAGGATCCTAATGATAATGCTAATGCTAAACTAATTGCTAATACTTTTTTTAATTTCATAATATCTCTCCTATTTTTATTTAATTATTTTATTTAATTATTTTTATTTAATCTTTAAGAAATATTTCTTAAATAATTATTTTATAACCCTTTTGTCAGTCTTTTTAGCGATTCTCATTCCTATTTCTTGCAATATTTGAACAAGAACTACTAACAATATAACTGTTATTAGCATTATGTCCGTTTGATATCTATAGTATCCGTATCTTATAGCTATATCGCCAAGACCTCCGCCGCCTACTACACCTGCCATAGCTGAATAACTTAATATTGTACCAATAACTATTGTACCACCAACAATTAATGATGTTTTTGCTTCAGGTATTAAAACATTAAATATTATTGTTTTAATTGAAGCCCCCATACTTTGTGCAGCTTCTATAACGCCTTTATCAACTTCTTCAAGAGAAGATTCAATAAGTCTTGCAATAAACGGTGTAGCTGCTATTACCAAAGGTACTATTGTAGCAGTAGTTCCGTAACTTTTCCCTGCAATTAATGTTGTCAATGGTATAACTGCAATGAGCAATATTAAAAATGGTATGGAACGTCCTACGTTTACTATTATATCTAATATCCTATTTAAAACCGGTTTTGGTTTAAGGCCATCTTTCTTAGTTATAACAAGAGCTATACCTAATGGAAATGCAAACAAATATGCGAACACTGTTGAAAAGAATGTCATATATAATGTATCAGCAGTTCCATCTATTAACATTTTAATAGTTTCAGCACTAAACATAATTTTTCAACTCCTCTACAACTATTTTTCTATCTCTTAAATAATTTATAATTTTTTCAGCAACCATATTATCCTCAGGTAACTGAAGTATCATATGCCCTATAGCTTTGCCGTTAATATCCTGAGTATCAGCAAACAATATGTTTACTTGTGCTCTGCATTCTAAAACCATGTTGGCAATAACTGGTTCATATGATGATTTGCCGTCAAATACTATACGAATACATCTTTTACCTTTCATTTCAGCTACTGCTGCTTTGTTAGAATAAACAAGTTTTTTTGCAGCATCTGTTTTAGGATTTGAAAATACATCTTCAACTTTGCCATGTTCAGCAACATATCCATTGTCTATAATTGCAACACGATCACAGATTTCTTCTACAACAGTCATTTCATGGGTAATTATTATAATAGTAATTCCAAACTTTTTATTTATTTCTTTTAACAAAGCTAAAATTGACCTTGTTGTTGTAGGGTCCAATGCACTTGTAGCTTCATCACATAAAAGTATTTTTGGATTAGTTGAAAGAGCTCTTGCTATTGCTACTCTCTGTTTTTGTCCACCACTTAGCTGAGATGGATATGATTTGCTTTTATCACCAAGCCCTACTATTTCTAATAATTCCTTAGCTCTTTTTCTTCCTTCAGCTTTGCTTTTACCTGCTATTTCTAAAGGAAAGGAAATATTATCTTCTACATTTCTTTGCATAAGTAAGTTGAATTGTTGAAATATCATTCCGATTTCCTGTCTTACATTTCTTAATTCCTGATCATTTAAAAGTGATAAGTCTTTATCATCTATTATAACAGTACCTTTTGTTGGTTTTTCTAAGAAATTAATACATCTTACTAAAGTACTTTTACCAGCACCGCTCATTCCTATAATTCCAAATATATCTCCTGAGTTTATATCCAAGTTAATGTCAGATAATGCAGTTACAGTACTGTTTTGACTGATGTAATCCTTTTGTAGATCTTTAATTTGTATTAATGTTTTAATTGTTAACACCGCCTTAAAATAATTATTGAATTAATTGCGCAGTCTCATTCACCAATTTATTTGCTCGCTATCGCTCACATAAATTGGGAATTCGTTGCGGTTGACCTACCGCCATTTTTTCTTCCCTACGGTCGAAAAATTGGGGTTAGGTCATACAAAAAACCCTCTCATACGAAGAGAGGGTTATATAAACACCGTCTCCTCATCTTCCAAAGATAAACTTTGCCGGACTTAGCACCTTTCATTAAATGTAGGTTGCCGAGATTTCATAGGGCCGCTCCCTCAATCTCTCTTGATAAGAAGTAATTATTCAATTGTTAGTGATTACTTTATACTATTTTAATATTTTTGTCAATATAAATTTTTATTTAATTAACAATTTTTATTCTTCAATAAAAACGATTAAATATTCAATTAATTATTCAGTAAATAAAGCTGTTGAGAAATATCTATCCCCTGTATCAGGTAACAATACTACTATGTTTTTACCTGCATTCTCAGGTCGTTTTGCAATTTCAGTTGCTGCCCATAATGCTGCACCTGATGATATACCAACTAATACACCTTCTGATTTAACTATTTCTTTTCCTAATTTAAATGCATCTTCATTTTCTACTGTAATAATTTCATCATATACGCTTGTATCTAAAGTATTTGGAATAAATCCTGCACCAATACCTTGTATTTTATGTGAACCTGATGTTCCTTTAGAAAGAATTGGAGATGATGCTGGTTCAACAGCAACTATTTTTACATTTGGATTTTTTTCTTTTAAGAATTTACCAACACCTGTTACCGTTCCGCCTGTACCTACTCCAGAAACAAATATATCCACAGTACCATCAGTATCTTCCCATATTTCAGGTCCAGTAGTTGCATAATGAACAGCAGGGTTCGCAGGATTTTCAAACTGTGCAGGTATAAAAGAATTTGGAATTTCTTTTGCTAATTCTTCTGCTTTTGCAATTGCACCTTTCATACCTTTAGCGCCGTCTGTAAGCACTACTTCAGCTCCATATGCTTTTAATAAACTTCTTCTTTCAACGCTCATTGTTTCAGGCATAGTTAAAATTGCTCTGTACCCTTTTGCTGTTGCAACACTTGCAATTCCTATACCAGTGTTTCCACTTGTTGGCTCTATAATAACTGATCCTTCTTTTAATAATCCTTTTTCTTCTGCATCTTTAATCATTGCATAAGCTATTCTATCTTTAACACTTCCCGCTGGATTTAAATATTCAAGCTTTGCTATTATCTTAGCATTTAAATTATTATTTTTTTCAAAGTTTGTTAATTGTAAAAGAGGTGTTTTACCTATTAATTCTGTTATACTTTTATGAATATTTGCCATATTTTTAATCTCCCTTTTTATTTTTTATTTTTTAAAAAGATTTATATTTTACGTTTCATAGTTTCTTTGTATGCTTTATATGAATTTATTATAATTTAAATTGAATTATTTGTCAACAAAATTTAAATTATTATTTTTTTACCTTGACATATTCTTCGTTTTAAAATATCATATCTATCAAATATGAAATATATGATTATAGTATTATTAAATAAAGATGGAGATGCATATGAATATAGATACAAAATGTGTACACGGAAACAATGAACAATTTAAAACAGATAATACTGGAAGTATATCTTTTCCTATATATCAATCCGCTACTTTTGCACACCCCGCATTAGGTCAAAGTACTGGTTATGATTACTCGCGTTCACAAAATCCAACAAGGGAACACCTTGAAAAATTAGTAGCTGCCTTAGAATCGGGACACGATGCTGTAGCCTATTCTACAGGAATGGCAGCCGTATCTGCTTTAATGGAAATTTTCTCACCAAATGATCACATCATAGCTTCTGATGATTTATATGGAGGTTCAATCCGTTTATTTAATAAGATATCAGAAAAAAATGGTTTGAAATTTAATTATGTAGATACTTCTAATATACCCGCAATAAAAAATTTAATCAATAAAAATACAAAAGCTATTTTTGTAGAAACACCTACTAATCCTATGATGAATGTAACAGACCTTGAAGAAGTGTCAAAACTTGCAAAGGAAAATAATTTATTATTAATAGTTGATAATACATTTTTATCGCCTTATTTCCAAAAACCTATTGAACTGGGAGCAGACATTGTACTTCATAGCGGTACAAAGTTTTTAGGAGGACATAATGATACATTAGCAGGATTTTTAGTTTTAGCTAATGAAGAATTATCAGAAAAAATAAAATTCATATCAAAAACAACTGGTGCTGTTTTATCACCATTTGATAGTTGGTTAATTATAAGAGGTATTAAAACTTTAAGTATTCGTATGAGACAACAAGAACAAAATTCTTTAAAATTAGCAGATTATCTTAAAAATCATCTTAAAGTAAAAAAAGTTTTTTATGTAGGTTTAAAAGACCATCCAAGTTATGAAGTTTCAATAAAACAAACAACTGGATTTGGAAGTATGATTGGCTTTGAAGTTGACTCAGAAGAAACCGTTAAGCATATATTGAGCAATATAAAAATTATTAAATATGCAGAAAGCTTAGGTGGAGTTGAAAGTCTTATAACATATCCTATGACTCAAACTCATGCTGATTTAACACCTGAAGAACGAGAAAACCGAGGAATAAATGAAAAATTCTTAAGATTTTCAGTTGGTATAGAAAATGTTGATGATTTAATTGAAGATTTACAATACGCATTGGGGGAATAATATATGGCTTATGATTTTGATAAAATTATTGAAAGAAAAAAAACAAATTCTTTAAAATATGATTTTGCAGTTGAAAGAAAAAAACCTGAAGATGTGCTTCCTTTATGGGTTGCCGACATGGACTTCCAAGCTCCTAAAGAAGTAATAGATGCATTGATTAAATCTGTTAACCATGGAATATTTGGCTATAGTGATGTAAAAGGCGAATACTTTAACGCAGTTTATAATTGGTATAAAAATTATTTCAATTGGGATATAGAACAAAAATGGCTTGTAAAAACACCTGGAATAGTTTATGCCATAACTATTGCTATAAAAGCTTTTACAAAAGAAAATGACTGTATTTTAATTCAGCAGCCTGTTTATTATCCATTTTCAGAATCAATTTTAAGAAACAATAGAAAATTGATCAATAATTCACTTGTGTTTGAAAATAACAAGTATACAATTGATTTTGAAGATTTCGAAAAGAAAATTATAGAAAACAATATAAAATTATTTTTACTTTGCAGCCCTCACAACCCTGTTGGTAGAGTTTGGACTAAAAATGAGCTTACTAAATTAGGTGATATTTGTTTAAAATATAAAGTAACAGTAGTATCTGATGAAATTCATGGAGATTTTACTTATGATGGATACACACACCATGTTTTTGCTAATATTAAACCAGAATTTTCTAAAATAGCAGTAACATGCACAGCCCCAAGTAAAACATTTAATATTGCTGGACTTCAAGTATCAAATATTTTTATAGAAGATACAGCTTTAAGAAAAGCATTTATAAACGAATATAATAAAAGTGGTTACAGCCAACTTAATTCCCTTGGATTAGTTGCATGCCAAGCAGCTTATGAGCATGGTAGAGAATGGCTTGATGAACTTAAAATATATTTAAAAAGTAATTTGGATTATGCAAGAGCATTTTTCGCAGAAAGACTACCACAAATAAAATTAATTGAACCACAAGGAACTTATTTAATATGGCTTGACTGTAGTGACTTAGGATTAAGCGATGAAGAGTTAAATGATATTATAATAAATAAAGCTAAATTATGGCTTGATTCTGGAACAATGTTTGGTAAAGACGGTGAAGGTTTCCAAAGAATAAATATTGCATGCCCAAGGAAAACATTAAAAAAGGCTCTTGAACAATTGGAAAATGCCGTTAAAAATATTAAGTAAACAAAAAAATTTAACTTTATAAATCATTTATAAACAAACGAAAGACCACAACGCGGTCTTTCGTTTTGCATATTTTTTATATCTCTCCTTACATTTGACAACCTTTATGAGGTTTTACATCGGGATAAATTTTAGTATCGCGATTTATGTCCAATTTTTACATATATCAACCCATTTTTGGTTTCTTGAGTATTCATTAAGTTCTTCTAACGTAACTTCTATGGCAGAATTGCTGCTGCCGCATGCTGGAAATATTGTATTAAATCTTTTCATTGAATCATCTAAAAACACTTTAACCTTTTCAGGTAATGCAAATGGACAAACTCCACCAACAGCATGACCTGTATATGCATAAGCCTCCTCTGGAGAAAGCATTTTAGCTTTAAATCCAAACTCTTCTTTAAATTTTTTATTATCTATTTTTGCATCCCCTGCAATAACAACAATCATTGCACAATCATCATCGTACTTAAATGATAAAGATTTAGCTATTCTTGCTTCTTCAGTTTTTAAAGCCTGAGCCGCTAATTCTACTGTTGCAGTTGACTCTTTCATTTCAAGTATATCTTTATCTCTGTTAAACTTTTTCAAATAATTTCTTACATTTTCAATTGACATTGCCTTCCCCTTATTATTTTATATGATTATTTATTAATATCTTATTATAACAATGTATTTGATTCAAATCAAGCAAGTATGTATAAAAGCTACCACACGGGCAGCTTTTATACATATTTATTTTACTAATTTTTCTATTTTTAAATTATTTTTTAGCTCATTTAATTTTTCTATAGACATAGGTTGAACATCATCAAGTTTATAATTAAGTTTAAGTTCCTTATATTTAAAAACACCTAATGTGTGATAAGGCAGCAGTTCTACTTTTTTTATCATTTCACTTGGATATGTGTTTACTTCTTTTTCAAATTCTGCCATATTCTCTTTGCTATCATTTATACCTGGAGTAACAACTTGTTTTATCCAAATATGCTTTTTATTTTTAATTAAAGCATCTTTAAATTCATAATAATATTTTATGTCCATGCCTGTTAACTTTTTATACTTTTCAGGATTAGAATGTTTTATATCAAGAAGGACAAGGTCAGTATAACTTAATATTTCATCATAATCACCAAACCCAGCACCAGAAGTATCTATTACTGTGTGAATATTTTGTTCTTTTAATAGTTTTAAACATTTCAACAAAAATTCAGGCTGCATTAATGGTTCTCCTCCTGAAAAAGTAACCCCACCATCATTAAATTTAAAATATGGTTTATATCTTATAGCTTTATTTACTATTTCTTCGTGTGTTATTACAGTTCCAGTATTAAGTTGCCAAGTATCTGGATTATGGCAGTATGAACATCTTAACCTACACCCTTGAAGAAAAACAACCATGCGTATACCTGGGCCATCAAGTGTTCCTAATGTTTCTATAGAGTGAAGTTTTCCTTTTATCATAATCCTACCTTTCCTTTACATTTTGCTGTGGAAAGTCCTGCTTATTACATCTAATTGTTGTTCTTTTGTAAGTCTGTTAAAATTAACTGCATAACCTGACACACGAATTGTAAGGTTAGGATAATTTTCAGGATGTTCCATTGCATCTTCTAACATTTCTTTATCAAGTACATTTACATTTATGTGGTGTGCTTTCTGTACAAAATATCCATCAATTATACTAACAAGATTATCAATTCTGTGTCTTTGCATTTTACCAAGAGTATTTGGTATTACTGTAAATGTATTAGAAATTCCATCTTCACATATATTTTCATACTTTAATTTTGCCACAGAGTTAAGAGAAGCTAATATACCGCTTTTATCCCTTCCATTCATAGGATTTGCACCTGGTGCAAAAGGCTCACCAGTTTTTCTTCCATCAGGAGTAGCTCCAGTTTTCTTTCCATAAACAACATTTGAAGTAATAGTTAAAACTGATAAAGTATGTTTTGCATTTCTGTAAGTTTTATGTTTTTTAAGTTCATTAGAAAAAATTTCAACAATTTCCTTAGCAATTAAATCAACTCTGTCATCATCATTGCCATACATAGGAAATTCTCCATTAATTTCAAAATCAACTGCAATTTTATTTTCATTATAAACTGGTTTAACTTCTGCATATTTAATTGCACTTAATGAATCAGCTACTATGGATAATCCTGCCACACCAAACGCCATGAATCTTCCTACCTGATAATCATGAAGAGCCATTAGGCCTGCTTCATAAGCATATTTATCATGCATATAATGAATGATGTTCATAGTATTTACATAAAGTTCTGCAACATACTCAAGGACTTTTTTATATGATTTCATAACTTCATCATAATTTAATATATGAGAATTTATTTTTTCCAAACCTTCAATTACTTTTACATTTTTAATTTCATCATATCCGCCGTTTATTGCCATTAAAAGTGATTTAGCTAAATTACATCTTGCTCCGAAAAACTGCATGTCTTTACCCATTCTCATTGCAGATACGCAACATGCAATTCCATAATCATCACCATGGATAGGCCTCATAATATCGTCATTTTCATATTGAATAGCAGAAGTTCCAATAGACAATTTTGCACAATATTTCTTAAAATGTTCAGGCAAATTATCAGACCAAAGAACTGTCATATTTGGTTCTGGTGATGAATTTAAATTAGTCAAAGTGTGCATAAATCTAAAAGTATTTTTAGTTACTAATGTTCTTCCATCAAGTCCCATTCCTCCAAGAGATTCTGTAACCCAGTTTGGGTCACCAGCAAATAATTCATTATAGTCTGGAGTACGAAGATGTCTTACCATTCTTAGTTTTAAAACAAACTGGTCAATAATTTCCTGAGCTTCTGTTTCTGTTAACACACCATTTTTCAAATCGCGTTCCATATAAATATCTATGAATGAACTAACTCTTCCAAGCGACATAGCAGCGCCATTGTTTTCTTTAACACCTGCTAAATATCCAAAATAAATTGCTTGAACAGCCTCTTTTGCATTATTAGATGGTTTTGAAATATTAACACCATATTTTGCTGCCATTGATTTCATTGAATTTAGTGCCTTAATTTGTTCTCTAATTTCTTCCCTTGCTCTCATGTTTTCTTCATTCATAGGTAATGTGATTTTTGAATATTCTTCTTCTTTTTTCTCTATTAAAAACTCAATTCCATAAAGGGCAATTCTTCTGAAATCACCTATGATTCTACCCCTTCCATATGCATCTGGAAGTCCTGTTACTAGTCCAACATTCCTTGCTGCTCTAATTTCAGGCGTATATACATCAAAAACACCTTCATTATGAGTTTTTCTAAATTTACTAAATATTTCGTCCAACTCTTTTGGCATTCCATAGCCATACTCTTTTAAAGAAGTTTCAACCATTCTTATTCCACCAAAAGGATTCATCATCCTTTTCAATGGTGCATCTGTTTGAAAACCTACAATTATTTCATTTTCTCTATCTAAATATCCCGCATCAAAATTATTTATGCCCGATATATTCTTTGTATCTACATCAAGAACTCCTTTTTTTAACTCAAGTTTCATTAAATCAGATGCTTTTTCAAATAAATTTTTAGTTTTTACAGTTGCTTCTTGAAGAAATTCTTCATTACCTTCATAAGGGTTATAATTTTTTTGAATGAAATCTCTTACATTTATTTCATTTGTCCAATTACCTTCTCTAAAATTTTTCCATTGTTCCATATATATTCCTCCTAAGGTGTTTTATAACTCAGGACACAAAAAACCGCCTGAGCTTCGCCCAGGCGGTCGACTTCAAATTTAAATCACACTCCCTCGTGGTACTCCACGTTTCCGCCAGTTATGTGATAAAGCTATATTATAATATACATTTAAAAATGTCAATAATTTTTTATGCGCTTTTAATTAAATTATTAATTTGTTCTTGCATTTGATTATAAAGAAATTCATTGGTAATTTTTTCTTCATATAATTTTGACATAGCTTTATCAATATGATTTTTAGTATATTTTACTATGTCCATAGTTCTTCCTATTTCAGTTAATACCACAAAATCATATATCAACGAATCATAAAATTTACTAGAGAAAGTTTCAAAATGAGTAACAGTTATATCTGTATTAGTTATCATATTTATATCAGCTATTTCTCTTTTAAATTTACCTAATAATCTTTGAGCTTCTTCTGCATAATTAACAGCTTCATCTATATCCATATTTTCTGCTTCAATTAATTGATCTTTTTTATCCCAGTTACCCCAGTCTTCAACATTTTCTAATGCTTTAATGGTTTTTTCAACCATACTTAAAGCTTTTTCACCTACTTCTATTGCTTCATCAGCTTCTCTAATATTAGAACTAATATTATCTCTTCTTTTAATTAATCTTTTTAATTTTTCACATGTATCACTATCGCAAATTGATGTTTTTTCAATTTTTTTATCTATTAAACCTTCATATTCCTTTTCTTCACATGTTACTATATTCGATATCTCATCAACGAGTTTCTTTGATTCTTCAACTAAATAATCAACATTATGTTTACATTCATCATATATTAACTTTACTTTTAATGCTTCTTGCATTTCTATTTCAACTTGATCTTCTTTGCTATTTAATATAGTAAAAAATAATTTATTAATGCTGTCAATATTTAAACTTAAAACTTTTTTATATTTTTTAGAATGCCCTTCAAGCAATTGATTCAAATGTAATTTTTCTCGTATTAAATCCTGTTCAGTTTGTTTTATAAGAGTTCTTAATTTATTTTTCTTTTGGATACATTCTTTCATGTAAATAATTTTATCATTATACTCAAGATGCATTTTGTTTCTCCTTTGTTTCATTGCTATATTAATAAATAATCTTATTATAATTATTGAGATTAGAATGTTTAAACAAATAATATGTAATAACTTTTGTTGTTTACAATACTTTTATATTATATAAATTATTTTTTGATTTCTGTTCTTTGATATAAAAAAATTATATCACACTTCAATATATCATACAAACAGTTTTTTAGCTCTAAAACATAAGGAATACGATAACAATACTAAAATATTTTCAACAAAATTTTCATTTAAAAATAGTTGAATATACTTTTTTTGTAATGTATAATATTATTGGTAATTATAACGTTTACTAATAAAAATTGGAGGCTCAAAATGGAAATAACTAAAGAAATGATTATTCATGATATTCTAATGGCAAGACCTGATTCAGCAGAAATTTTAATTGCTCATGGTATGGGTTGTGTTGGATGTCCAAGCTCTCAAATGGAAACATTAGAAGAAGCTGCATTAGTTCATGGAATGAATCTTGATATTTTAATGTCTGCACTAAATAAATAGTTTAATATTTTTCTTTTTAAAATAATACATATAAAAGACAAAAACCGGCATTTAAGCCGGCTTTTATATTTAAAAAGCATTCAATTTAACAGTAGTTAAATTTAATTGCTTGTTAATTATATTGTGCTCTTATTTACAATTTATATTATGCAAATTTTTAACAGATTTTACAGTTTAAATTCTTTTTGAGATTCTCCCCAAAGTTCTTCTTGCATTGCATCTGAATGACTTTCAGAAAATATTCCTGGTGCTCCTCCAGTATGAAGTAACATCACATTGCTTCCTTTTGGAATTTTTCCTGATTCAATCATTTCAATCATTCCTCTGAATGTTTTTCCTGTATAACAAGGATCAAGAATTATAGCCTCTTCTCTTGCCATCATATATACATATTTTCTTGTTAATTCATCCGGTACATTGTAACTTATTCCAACAAATCCATCTTCAATCCACATATCACTTAATTTAACATCAACATTTAATTGTAGGAATTCATTTGTTTGTTTTATATAATTTATTTTTTCTTGTAATTCAGCTTCATTTTTGTGAGAAACTGATATTCCTATTGTTTTAAATCCTGTGTTAAAATATTTAGATCCTAAATACATGCCACCAAATGTTCCTACTGACCCAAATCCTGTAAAAACATAATCCATTTTTACATTCATTTCTTCAAGTTGATCTTTTATTTCTTTAGCTGCCATAACATAACCTGCTGCACCAACTGGAGAACTTCCTCCCACAGGTATGTTATATATTTTATCTCCCATACTCTGGTAGTACCTACTAACTTCATTGGTTGTTTTTTCTAAAAGTTCAGCATATTTTTGTTTATAAATTTCTTTTGGTTCATTTTTAAAGCTACTATCATCCATGAAATATAAATCTGCACCCATCATTTTATCAAGAATCAAATTACCTGAAGCTTTTTTAGGTGCTGACCCATCCATTATTATTCCACATTTTAAACCAAATCTTGCTGCAACTGCTGCAGTAAGTCTACCATGATTTGTTTGAGGTCCACCATATGTTAACAAAACTGAACAGTCCTGATTTAATGCATCCTTTAATAAATAATCCAATTTCCTTAGTTTATTACCGCCAAAAGCAAATCCTGTTAAATCATCTCTTTTTATATAAATATTTGTATTATATTTTTTACTTAAATTTTCAAGTTTATGTATTGGCGTATTTAAAAACCCCGTATTTATTTTTTCTAAATTTTCTATTTTCATAAAATATATCCCCTTTTATTTTTATGTAATATTAAAGTTGCAATTTATTTTAAATTGCAACTTTATGTTTATTATATTTATTAAAGAATTTCATCTAATTTATTTTTATTAAAGCCTTCTATTACATCCTCATCAACCATGATTATTGGAACTCCCATATATCCCATTGCCATTAATTCTTTTTTAGATTGAGGATCTGTTGAAACATTTTTTTCTTCGTATGAATATCCCTTTTCAGTTAAATAATCTTTTGCAGCATGGCAATGCGAACATGTATTGCTAGTATATATTTTTATTTTTCTCATTGTAATCCTCCATTTATTATATATATTCTTGTAAGTTAATTTTATCATAATTTAGATAAAAACTCCATTAATTTTTAACACTTATATAAATTAATCTTAAATATAAATTTTAAATAATAAGATCTTCGTTATCACTCAGAATGACAAAAATATTACTTTGTTATTAAGTTGAATAATATTTTATTTAATTATATTATAAATAAATCACAAAAAGAGTTTTAAAGAATAATATAGTATATGTATTTATTTAAAAAAGATTTATGAAAGGAATGAAGCTATGAATTACTGCAATATTTCTATAGTTGCTCCACAAAAAATTTTAAAAGGAGCAGGGCTTTTAAATACATCATTTTTACCTTCATTTACATATGAAATTAAAATAATTTTTAAAAATCAAAGCGATGATTTAGCTATTTGTTCATTTAGTTCAACTTTAGGAAACGGAATACGTTTCATGAATAATATTAAACACTCCGGTCCTGACCCATATATACTTGAAAAAATTAATGTTGTTGAACCAAATGAATCAATTAAAAACAATAATGTAATTTTATTTGCTAATAATTTTATACTTTCCCCTAATTCTACAAATATAATTACATTTGATTCAAGCCTATGCGATAAATATACTGTAAATAGTTTAGAAAATACTGGTCAAAAAATCCCACATGAAAGTACAATACATTTTTATGGTCATTTAATTTATGGTGAATTAGGGGAAAATGTTGTATCCACCAGCTCTGAATCAAAAGCATGTGATTATGAAATATCAGTATCCTGTGAAGATTCAGAAGTTTTACCTGGAGAAGAAACAAAGTTTTACATACAATGCAGAGCAGGACAATATGATACAATTAAAAGTGCTTATTTAAGGTGCATACTTGATGAAGGTCTTGAATTCATACCTGATTCTTCTAATATAGAACCTAAAAAAAATTATAAATTTGATAAAAAAACAATATTGAAATGGGATTTAGGAAGCTTTCAACCAACTGAGGAAAAAAGGATTGGATATAAAGTAATAGTAAGTTCTGATTTAATGCCTGGTTCTATTTTAATAAACAAATTTAACACTAACTGTTTAAATAATTCTACATACGACCAATGCCCAGAAAGCTGTGACTTTGAAATGAAAGTTATTTAATTACTTTTTTCTTATATACTCCTCCTCCCAAAAAATGCTCCCGTTTTTTAACGGGAGCATTTTATTAATTTGGCGGAGAGATTGCCCCCTTGAAGTATCTATAATAATCAGTATCGAGAATTAAAGCTGAAAATTTAAATTTATCTTTTACTTCCTGAGTAATTTTATCTTTATATTCCAAATCTGAACCGCTGTTATTTAATATTGTCATTTCACCTGTTTCAGAATTAAACATAGCTTTATCAGTAATCCAACTTCTGTTTTGGAATAAAACTAAAGGTTCTTTATCAGAAAAAATATCTTTCCCCATTAGTAATCTTGAATCATATTCTAAACCCAAGAGATTTGATAGAGTAGGAATAATATCCAAACTTGAACATGGCTCATTAATTTCTATGGAATCAATTCCTTTTGACCACAGTAAAAATACGCTTTTATAAAGTTCAAAATTCGTTTCAACTTCATGTTTTGCTATCTCATTTATTTCTGATAATTTTAATCCATATGGATAATGGTCAGGGCTAATGGCTATTAAAGTATCATCTGCAATTCCTTCTTTTTCAAGTCTTTGAATTAATTTCTCCAATGCTTTATCAAGTTCTATATTTGTTGCTAAATATGCTTTTATTGCTTCTGAATAATTTAAATTTTCAACTGCTGCTTTATTTTTATATGCCATGCAGTTGCCTGCAAATGTATATTGAAGGTGTCCGCTAACTGTCATGTAATATGTATGAAATGGCTCATTATTAATAAATTCATCCATAGTTAAATCAATCATTTCAAGATCTGATTCAGGCCATGTTTCAGTTACATTAAGTCCGTTTCCTAAGCCCTTATATATATATCCCATATTAGGATGGGATTCATTTCTAAAATAATAATCATAGGAATGATTGTGATATGCAAGTGTTTTGTAATTTAACTTTTTCAACTGATTTCCCATTACAAATGGCATATAATTTTGTGCTGAACGATAAAAGCTCCAAATACCTGCTTTAGGAATTAAACTTGTACAGGCTACATATTCACCATCAGTTGTACTAACTCCCCATAGCGGTGTATAAAAGTTATTAAATTTAAATCCTTCTTCATACATTTTATATAATGTTGGAGTTAAATTTTTATCTATGACATATGGTGAAAAACTTTCAGCTGTTATAAGGATTAAATTTTTTCCTTTAAATTTACCAGTATATTCATTTTTATGTGTTGGTTCAACATTTTTAAAATATTCATGCATGTTTTTTAATGTTTCATTAGTTTCATTTTGAATTAAATAATCAAAGTCAACATTTAAAACATTATAATCATATTTTTGCTCTTCATTTTCTATGTTTACTACTTCTTTTATATCTTCTTTGTTTTCCTTATTTTCTTTACCAATAATTTGTTTTGGTTCAGCCGCATATGCGTTTTCATGTTCTATTTTATAATTAATAAATATATTTTTTATATCGAGCCTTTCTGTTGTCAAAAGTCCAAACTTTTCAACAGCCATGTCTATTATGAATGCTTCTTTATAAAGATAACTATTGCTTAATACACCCTCTTTAGTATTTAGTACCAACATAAGTGCAGCTATTTGTACTAAAGCTGCAGTACCTAATATTTTTAATAATTTATATTTATTAAATGCTTCTACATTTATTTTTTTATTACATACCAAAACAATTAGTAAAGGAATAACTAATAAAAACAAAGGAAACAAATCCTGTATTACTTTACTTTTTACAACATCCATGAACTGTATTGCATCACTTGCTCCAATTACGGAATACATAGAAAAAAATGTTGAAAATATCTTATTATATAAAATCTGCGAACCATAAATAAATGTAAGTAAAAATATAAATAAAATAAAAAATATTTTATTTATTTTATTATTGAATGCAGATGAAAAAATGCATAGCAATAAACCCATAGGAATTGAAAATAAAATTATATTCAATAAACTAATGTTTAATAAATCCTCAAATACAAATATTTTAAAAATCAATTCAAAATAAATTATTAAAATAGAAAAAAATACAGATTGTACAATTTTATTAAATTTAATGTTCATTTAATTTACCACTTTTGATTAAATTTTTTATAAACCGCAAAACACGCATTCTAATAATTAAATAAATTCTGTTAAGCTTTTTCTTTCATTACCATCCCTGCCTACAGTTGTTTTTGAATGTAAAAGTGAACTTATAACCGATTCTTCAACTGATTCTATTAAAGCTCTGAAAATTATATCCATCATATTATCATCCACCATTTTTATATCTATGATGTTTGTAGTACTATAATGCATTATTTTATTAGCTGTTGTAAAAGTTATGCAAATATCTCCACTTCCATTACCTAAATGAGATCCTGTTCTTCCCAGTCCTATAACTGCCCTTTTTGATAATCTTTTAAGCTGTCTTTCGCTTAAAGGTATATCAGTAGCTATAATTATGATTATTGAACCTTTTTCCTTTTCACTTAATTCAATTTTATTTAAATATTCTAAACTTATACCTAAATTATTTTTATTTATAATTAAATCACTCTTATTTCCAAAATTTGACATAACAAGAGCACCCAAAGTATATTCTTTATTATCCAATTCAATAATTCTTGAAGAAGAACCTATGCCACCTTTTAATCCATAACAGGACATTCCAGTTCCAGAACCAACACTGCCTTCTTCAAATATAACTTCTGCTTTATTTATTGCTTCATAAACATGTTCTTCTTTTACATGAAGGCCTCTTATATCGTTTAAATATCCGTCATTGCATTCTGTAATGACACAATTTACTGTTCCTGTAGTTTTTCCTATATCTTCATTTTGTTCAAGCATATATTTAATAAGACCGTTAGCTGCAGTTCCAATACTTAATGTATTTGTCATAATTATTGGCGTTTCTATAGTTCCCAGTTCTTCTAATTGGATAAGACCCATACTTTTACCAAATCCATTTATTACATAGCTCGACGCTAAAACCTTTTCTTTAAATATATTTCCACCATGTGGTAATATAGTAGTAACTCCTGTTTTTATTTTTCCATCATTTAAAGTTACATGACCTACTTTTACTCCATTAACATCTGTAATTAAATTATTAGGTCCCTTTTTTAATTTTCCAATTTCAATATCGTAATTTTTATGAATTCCCATTATAACCTCTTTCCACTTTTTATATTCTTATATTATATACTTTTTTATTAAATTATACTATAAAACCCGCCTTTAAGCGGGTTTTTAACTAAATGCTGCAACTTCCTACTATTAAAAAATCATCAGGAACATTGTATTCTTTGTCAGGTTTCCCCAACTGCCAGTTTGTATCTTTTATTGAATTGTTAACTATCAAATCAAAATAAAGCATCACTATTCCTATATCAACTTTACTATCATATTCACTCACCATAGGATCTTTTTTAAGAGCCAATATAACAAAATCTTTATCTATTATAAAACGCCATGGCTGTCTGTTTAGAGATGATGGAGCAAACCTTGCAAAATTAAAAGCATCAAGAAGTCCTCTTATTTGAAGTTCATCAGCATCTGCTCGATTTCCCCATTTTTCTATAAAAACAATATCTTCTACATCAAGCATTATTGTTACATTATCTTCTTCAAACCTTATATCTGCTTTAGATGGATTATCTCCTGTTTTAGGTTCATTAAATATTTTTAATTTATTGTCGTCAAATCCCAAGGCTATAAGTCCAGCAAGTTTTTTGTCTGATTTAATAGAAAGTTTTTCTTTTATTAATTCACCATCATCAAATGTAATCCAGCATGATCCTACTCCAAGATCATATGCTTTTACCATTATACTTTCTACAACATATCCAGCATTTTCTATGTAATTTTGTTTTTCATCTGATAGTATTATTATATAATGGGGAGCTTCAAGCATAATACCCTTATAACCTGCTACTCCTTTTAATTTTTCATATACATCATTTTTGCTTTTAACAAGAATTTCAATTTCAATTCCATCAACTAATTTTTTATGGTTTTTGTAATAAATTTTTAATTCATCAAATACTTTATCATCAACAGTATCCTTTTTATAATTTCTTACAGATCTTTTCTTTGAAATAATAGTTTTATAATCCATTTTAACGCCTCCAATTGTAAATATTGTATTTTATATTTATACCCTATTTTAAACAATTCTAACATTTTTTATTGAATATTCAAATTTTGTTTATATATTCATAATTAGTAGGCTATTATTATTCCACCATTATCAGCATACACAGTGCTTAAGCCACTTGCATCAAATATTTTTATTTCTTTAAATGGATATTTCGATATTATTTGTTCTCTTAACTTTTCAGCTTTTTCTATACAATTTACATGTGTTATGCCAAGAATTGTATTTTCAAAATCCACATTATTTTCGCCAATCATATCAACTAATCTTTCAAAAGCTTTTTTTCTTCCTCTAACTTGCTCTTTTAATACGATTTTTCCTTCGCCGTCCTCACCCATTATAGGAACTATATGAAGCATATTTCCTAACATAGCTTTAAAATTTGTTATTCTTCCGTTTTTAGCTAAATTGTCCAGGGATTCAACTATGAAAAATGTTTTAAGTTTTGATATATATTTATTTGTATGTTCAATAATCTCTTGAGCATTTAAATTTTCATCAACAAGCTGCTTAACTTTTAAAGCAATTAAAGTTTCCCCTGTTGCTGCAGTTTTGCAGTCAAAAATATGTACAAATTTATCAGGAAATTTTTCTTTTAATAAATTAACTGCTAAAATAGCGCTATTATATGAACCACTTAATTGTCCTGATATAGTAACAGCAAAAATATTTTTATACTCATTAAATTTATTCATAAATTCTTCTGGTGAAGGACATGCTGTTTTAATTTGATTTTTAGTTTTTTTCATTTTGCCGATCAGTTCATTAATATCCAAACCAGAATCTACAATTTCCTCATCATCTATTAAAATTTTAAAAGGCACTCTTTCTAAATCTTTAGAATCGTCATTAAAATCAACACAGCTATCTACTACAATTTTAGTATCTTTCATATAATTAGCTCCATTCTTTAAATTAATATAATTATACCAAATTTCATTTATATTTAATATAGTTTATTTATCACTGCTAAAGCTTTTTAATAGTTTTAATTTATTTAATTTATTTAATTTTTTAACTTCAGCTTCACGCTTTATGGCATCTGTTTTATTTTCAAATTGCTCATAATATTTTAACGTAACCGGAGTTCTCCCCCTTGTATATTTAGCGCCCTTTTTTTCATTGTGAGTTTTAATTCTTTTTTCTAAATTTACAGTAAAGCCCGTATATAGTGTCCCATCACTACATTCTACAATATATGCATAATACATTTCGCACCTCATTAGTATTAATTTTACCATTTTTTATAAAAAAATAAAGAGAATTTTAGCATATTTATTTTTTTATAAAATGCATTTATTGACATATATGTTTTACTATATTAAAATTGAAATATTACATAAATGAGCAACTGAATTAATGGAGGAAAAATGAAAATAGGTATTATAGGAGCTATGGAAATTGAAGTAGCTGAAATAAAAGAATCAATGGAAAATATTATAGAAACACAAATAAGCAACACTACTTATTACGAAGGAACAATTCATGGTAAAAATGTTGTTGTTGCTAAATCTGGAGTAGGTAAAGTTCATGCAGCAGTATGTACTCAAACTATGATATTAAAATATGCTCCAGATGTTATTATAAATACAGGAGTTGCAGGCAGCCTTAATTCTGACTTAGATATAGCTGATTTAGTTATTTCCGATTTTGTTGTAGAACATGATATGGACACATCGGCATTAGGTGATCCAGTTGGTTTTATATCTGGTTTAGATGTAATTAAAATACCATGTGCTGCGCATGTGGTAGAAAAAATAAAAACAGCTGCTGAAAGTTTAGAAAATACAAATGTTTTTGTTGGAACAATAGCATCGGGAGACCAATTTATTTGTAGCGAAAACCAAAAAAATCATATTGTAAATAATTTTGATGCATTATGTGCTGAGATGGAAGGCGCTGCTATAGGTCATGTTTGTTATTTAAACTCAGTTGACTTCTGTATAGTTAGAGCAATGTCAGATAAAGCAGACGGTTCAGCTCATATGGATTTCCCATCATTTGTAAAAATAGCAGCAAAAAAATCAACACAATTAATAAACAATTATTTAGAAAGTATCTAACCAACAATTTTGGGACGGACCCTGGGGGATTTAGGAGATTTAGGGACGGAGCTTTTGCAGAAAAGGGTCCGTCCCTAAGCAGCGAAAGGTCCGTCCCTAAATCGTCAACGTCCCTAAATCGTCAATCTTTGAAAGGAAGTATGTTATGAAAAACTTGCCTTATAAGTACATAGTTTTAATAGGAGTGTTATTTACTTCCCTGTCTTCTATTTTTATAAGAATGTCAGATGCTCCTTCACTTGTAATTTCAGCTTACAGGATGCTTTTTACAGTTTTGATGCTATTATATCCTGTTGTAACGAAAGAAATCGATTCCTTAAAAAACATGACTAAAAATGATTTTGTTTTATGTATTATTAGCGGAGTATTCCTTGCACTTCATTTCGCATCATGGATTGCTTCTATAAATATGACAACTATAGCAAATTCAACAATACTTGTATCTTGTAGCCCTATTTTTGTAGCTATAGCAAATTATTTTATATTAAAAGAAAAATTTAGTTATAAAATGCTTATAGGTATTGCCATGTCTTTAATTGGGACTACTGTTATTGCTTTAGGGAGTTCTGGTGGTAATAATAATGGAATGATGTTAGGCAATATATTAGCCATAACAGGTGGAATTTTTGTAGCTGGATACTTTGTTATAGGTGGTATTGTAAGGAAAAATGTCAGTGCAGGTGCATATGTTTTTGTTGTTTATTCTGTTTCAGTAGTAGTTTTATTTTTTATGTGTTTTGCTTCAAAAACACCTATTTATCCATACTCTGCAAAAGAATTTATATTATTCATATGTCTTGCATTTTTCTGTTCTATACTTGGGCACACTTTATACAATTATTTAATGAAATATGTTTCTGCAACTTTAATTTCTGTTTCAACCCTTTGCGAGCCTATTTTTGCAAGCATTCTTGCTTTAATAATTTATAGAGAAATTCCTTCTATATATACTTTGATAGGTGGAACTATAATTTTATCAGGTGTATTTTATTATATTACTTCTCAAAAGAAAGGAACTGAAAAAATTAAAGATTAAAGATTACAAATGTACAAAAAAACTTGGGGACAGTCCGTTGGACCGTCCCCTTCTTGTTTTAATGTTTATGATATATTTTATTTGATTCGTATTTTGGTTCGCACGTTATATTCATGCCCAACTTTTTGAATACTTGTTGATCAACTGAAGATAAAAGAACTGTTGAATGTACTTCACAACATTTCAACATATGAAGCTGCTTTAATGCAAGCTTAGCAGTTGGATTATGTGATGCACTTACAGAAAGAGCTATTAAAATTTCATCCGTATGAAGTCTTGGATTATTGCTTCCTAAATATGAAGTTTTTAATGTTTGAATAGGTTCAATTGCTTCGGGTGAAATCAAATGTATTTCATGATTAATTCCACATAAAATTTTTAATGCATTTAAAAGTGCTCCAGCAGAAGCTCCTAATAAATCTGAAGTTTTACCTGTTACAATTTGCCCATCAGGAAGCTCTATAGCCACCGCTGGTAAACCTGTTTCTTCTTCACGATCTAATGCATATTCTACAACTTTTCTATCACACTCAGAAGTATCTGCTTGTTTCATAGTTAATTCTAATTTAAATAAAATACTTTTTGTACTTAATCCTCGTTTTAAATCACAAAGACACTGATAATATCTTCTTATGATTTCTTGTTTCGATGCATTTCTACAAGCTTCATCATCTATTATGCAGTACCCTGCCATATTAACACCCATATCAGTTGGTGATTTATATGGGCTCTTTCCTAAAATCTGTTCTAACATTGCATTTAAAACAGGATAAATTTCAATATCCCTGTTGTAATTAACAGTTGCTTTTTCATATGCTTCTAAATGGAATGGGTCGATCATATTAACATCATTTAAATCTGCCGTTGCTGCTTCATATGCTATATTAACAGGATGATGTAAAGGAAGATTCCAAATTGGGAATGTTTCAAATTTAGCATATCCAGCTTTTATGCCACGTTTGTTTTCTTGATATAACTGTGAAAGACATGTTGCCATTTTTCCACTTCCAGGTCCAGGTGCAGTTACAACAACTAAAGGTCTTTCAGTTTCTATATAATCATTTTTTCCATAACCTTCATCAGATACAATATGCTTAATATTTGATGGATAACCTTCTATTATATAATGAAAGTAAGATTTTATTTTTAACGCTTGTAGCTTTTGACGGAATTGGTCAGCTGCTGCTTCACCAGAATATTGTGTAATAACAACACTCCCTACAAATAGTCCAATTGCTCTAAATTCATCTATGAGACGAAAAACATCATCATCATATGTAATTCCAAGGTCTCCACGAATTTTATTGCTTTCAATAGCATTAGCGCTTATAGCTATTACGATTTCTACTTGATCTTTAAGTTGTAATAACATTTTTAATTTGCTGTCTGGCTCAAATCCAGGTAAAACTCTTGAAGCATGATAATCATCAAATAATTTTCCGCCGAACTCAAGATATAGTTTATTATCGAATTCTTCAATTCTTTTCTTAATGTGTTCTGATTGCATTTTTAAATACTTTTCATTATCAAATCCAATTTTCATTATTAATTTCTCCTTAAAAACATGAATGAAAGTATATCATACATATAATATATTTTCAATCAATTAAACATTTTATATTATATTTTTTTTACTTTTTTATTTATTACTTTTATTATCTATAGCTGCCTTTATTAAACTTTTAAACAATGGATGGCTTCTTGTAGGTCTTGATTTAAATTCAGGATGGAACTGAGCAGCAACATACCAAGGATGATCTTTAAGTTCTACTATTTCAACTAATTTCCCGTCAGGTGACATACCTGATATTATAAGTCCACTTTCTTCACATATATTTCTAAATTCATTGTTAAATTCAAATCTGTGCCTATGTCTTTCGTTAATTAAATCCTCTCCATCATATGCTTCCCTTGCTTTTGTATTTTCTTTTAATTTGCAAGGATAACTTCCAAGTCTCATTGTTCCGCCTTTATTTTCTACATCAATTTGATCAAGCATTAAATCAATTACAGGATATTTAGAATTTTGATTAAATTCAGAACTATCCGCATCTTCATATCCAAGGACTCCCCTTGCAAATTCAATAACTGCCATTTGCATACCCAAACATATGCCAAGGAATGGTACTTTTCTTTCTCTGGCATATTTAGCTGCAAGAATTTTACCTTCAATACCTCTGTCTCCAAACCCACCAGGTACAAGTATTCCGTCACAGTCACTTAACATTTCTTCATAATTTTTTAATGAAACCTGTTCTGAATGCACCCATTTGATTTCAACATTACAAGAATTATCTATGCCCGCATGCCTTAAAGCTTCAGCTACTGACAAATATGCATCTTTTAATTCAACATATTTTCCTACTAAAGCTATTTTTACATTGTGTTGAGGGTTTTTTGAACGTTCCACCATAGTATTCCATTCTGTTAAATTAGGTTCTGAGCACACTAAATTTAATCTCTTACATACTAATTTAGCTAAACCTTCATTTTCTAACAAAAGCGGAACTTCATATAAAGAGTTTGCATCTGCATTTTGAATTACATAATCTTTATCAACATTGCAAAACAAAGCTATTTTGGCTTTTATATCATCTGATAATTCCTTCTCTGTTCTACAAACAAGCATGTCAGGCTGAATTCCAATACTCAATAATTCTTTTACTGAATGCTGAGTTGGTTTAGTTTTTAATTCCCCTGCTTTTGATAAATATGGAAGCAAAGTAACGTGGATATACATTACATTATCTCTTCCAATTTCATATTTAAATTGTCTTATTGCTTCTATAAACGGCAAACTTTCAATATCACCTATTGTTCCACCTATTTCAGTTATTACAACATCAACATCATTAAATGATGAAATTCTTTTTATCATACTTTTTATTTCATTTGTAATGTGGGGGATAACCTGAACAGTAGCTCCAAGATAATCTCCCTTTCTTTCCTTGTTAAGTACGGACCAAAAAATTTTACCGGAAGTTATACTTGAATATTTAGAAAGATCAATATCCACAATTCTTTCATAATGACCTAAATCTAAATCCGTTTCCCCACCGTCATCTGTTACAAAAACTTCCCCGTGCTGATATGGGCTCATTGTTCCTGGGTCAACATTTAAATATGGGTCAAATTTTTGCAATGTTACTTTTAATCCTCTTGATTTAAGCAGTCTACCCAGAGATGCTGCAGTTATTCCTTTACCTAATGACGATACAACTCCGCCCGTTATAAAAATGTACTTTGGCATATTCTCCTCCGATCTTTATTTTTGTTAATAAATAACTTATATAACTTAAAATCAATGTTAGTCAAATACAGTCCTTAAAAATAAAATAAAAAAAAGAGACTCTAAAAAAGGGGTTTTTTTTTAAGTCTCTATTTAACATTCAACAGTTAATAGTTGCTATATAATTTGTTCGCTAAGAACAACATTATTATTAAATTGTATTTTTGCAAAACAAAATACGACAATCAATTTACTTAGCTATTTTATATTAAATCAATAAAAAGGTCAATGATTTTTTTAAATTATTTTAATTTAAGTTGTACTACTCTTAAAATATAGGGCATATATATTTATAAAAGAATGCAGTCTAATTGTAATTATTACATCTGATATCAAACAAATCATCAGGTAATAAAACTATGCAATAAAAAGGGGGATTCAATTTGTTTAAATTATTAAGCGATACTTTTTTAATTAACGAAATAATTGATTCAAATACTTATGAAGCTTTATTAGAAAATGAAATTACGATATCTGATGACTTAGATATCGGAAAAATTATTTCTACAGAAGCAAAAGCTAAAATTAACTCATCAAATATGTTAAAAGACAAAATAGCTGTTAACGGGGATTTAATTTACAATATTATTTACCGTTCAAATGACGAAGACATGACAATATGCTCTAAAGAAGGAAAAATACCATTTACTGAAGAAATATCAGTACCTGGTGCTCACGAAAATATGGAAGCTACAATTACACCTTTTATTGATTACGTAGATTCTGAAGTTTTACCAGAAAATACTGTACTCGTTAAAGCAGTTGTAAATCTTGACTTTGATGTAGAAAACAAACATCCTGTAAGTTTTATTTCAAGTTTTGATTCTAATGGAAGCTTTCAAGCAAAATCAAGAAATGCTGACTATACTGACGTAATTTCACAATTAAAAGAAGAATTAAATGTAAATGATGCTATCGAATTAAATAAAAATTCTAACGGTATCAGCAAAATTCTAAAAACTGATGCAGATGCTTACATAACTAATATTGATATAATGAATGAACGAATGTTAGTTGAAGGAATTTTAAAAGTAGGATTTTTATTTACTGAGGATGATGGTGTATTTTCAACTGGTTTTGTTTCAGAAGAATTCCCATTCACTCATTATTTTGAAATTAAAAATTCATCAGAAGATATGTTGAGAGATGTAGAGGTAGTTATAAATGATTTAACATTTAATACAGTTGAAAATAATGAAGATGAAAAAAAACTCATAGAATTCAGTGCAGATTTAATGCTAAAAGCTGTATTATATGATACTGTTGGTAAAAATTTAATTACAGATGCGTATTCAACAGAAGTTGAATTAGACACTGTTTGGGAAGATGTTAATTTAACATCTCTAAAAAATATAAAATCTGCTACAATGAAATATGAAAATAATTTTGATGTAACAACAGGTACTATTAAAGATGTTTATACAGTTGATATTAGTCCTAAAATTTCAGAAAAAAGAGTTGTTGATAACAAGTTTTTAGTTGATGGATTTTTAGATGTTAATTTGTTATATTTAAATGGAGAAATAAACAAACTTGATAAAGCATATGCATCAATGCCTTTTACAGCTTCTATGGATTTAAATGAAGATGAAACAATGTGTGACATTTATTCAAATGTTACAATTAATAGATGCAGCGCTTACAGAAAAGGGAGTAATTCCATTATGATAAGTTGCGACATTAAAACTGATGCTAAATTTAAAAAAACAACACCTATTTCAATAATAAACAACATTACTGAAGTTGGTTTATTAGATAGAAGCAAGCAGCCAAGCTTAATATTTAGAGTAGTTCAAAACGGCGAAACACTTTGGGATATAGCTAAAAACTATAATATATCTATGAATTATTTAAAAGAAATTAATGATATAAGCCAAGAAGAAGCATTAACTCCTGGAACAAAAGTTATAATAGCTAAAAGAGTGTAGTAAAAAAAGCAGTTAAACATTAAAGTTTAACTGCTTTTAAAATATCTTGTCCACTATTTTTGTATATTTCCAAACTTCGTGAACTGTCCAATCCATGCAAGCTCAACAGTTCCTACTGGACCATTTCTTTGTTTTGTTATAATTACTTCTGTAATACCTTTTTTTTCAGATTCTTCTTTATGATAATACTCATCTCTATAAAGCATCATAACAACGTCAGCATCCTGCTCTATTGCTCCAGACTCTCTTAAGTCAGACATTATAGGCCTATGGTCCTGTCTAAGCTCAGGAGCACGGGACAGCTGTGAAAGAGCTATTACAGGGCAATTAAGTTCCCTTGCTAATGCTTTTAATCCCCTTGATATGTTTGAAATTTCCTGCTGCCTGTTTGAAGAGTTGCTGCTACCATCGGACATTAATTGAAGATAATCCACTATTATTATGTCAAGTCCTTTTTCCATTTTAAGCCTACGGCATTTAGACATCATTTCAAACATGGATATAGAAGCAGTATCATCAATAAAAACATTATAATTAGATACTGTACTCATAGTTGCTAATAATCTGTTCCAATCCTCGTCGTCTAAATTACCTGACCTTAATTTATTGCTTTCAACCATGGATTCCATGGAAATAATTCTTTGAACATATTGTTCCTTTGACATTTCCAAACTAAAAAGCGCACAGGAAGCTCCAGATTTAACAGCATTCATGGCAATATTAAGAGCAAGGGCAGTTTTACCCATGGAAGGTCTTGCTGCAAGCAAAATTAAATCTGAACGCTGCATACCTGATGTCATTCTATCCAAATCATCATAGCCAGTTGTAATACCAGTAAGACTTCCCTTTGTCATTGCTCTTTCTTCTAACTGATTAAATACATTCATTAAAACATCTTTTATATCTGTAAACGAATTAATATTTCTGTTTTGGGAAATAGAAAATATCCTTGTTTCAGCAAGCTCAATTATTTTTTGAACTTCTTCATTTTCTTTATACCCTTTTTCAATTATTTCATTTGAAGTGCTTATAAGTTTTCTTAGAGTTGATTTTTCTTTTATAATATTACAATACGCTTCTACATTTTTAGAAGTTATTATGTTATCCGTTAATTTTACTAAATATTCAAAGCCGCCTACAAAATTTATTTTTTCTCTTATTTTAAGTTCTTCAGTTACAGTTAAAGCATCTACAGGAATATTTTGCATATGAACATTTTTTATAGCGTCATATATTTCTTTATTAGCTTCAAAATAAAAGTCTTCAGTTGAAAGAAGGTTTATAATTTTTTCTACTGCAACATGGTCTAAAAGTGCTGCTGCTAAAACAGTTTGTTCGGCTTCGGAACTGTGGGGTGGAACTTTGCCAAAATTAATTAAATCAGACATTTATTGCCCCCATTATTTTTCTGTAACTATAACTGTCATTTTAGCAGTTACTTTAGAGTGAAGCTTAACTTTAACTGCATATTCTCCAACGGATTTAATAGTTTCATCAAGTTCAAGCTTTCTTTTGTCAATATTTAAGCCATGTGCCGCTTCAAGTTGTTCAGCAATTTCTTTTGTAGTTATAGAACCAAATAACTTTCCATTTTCTCCAGTTTTTGATTTAATTACTATTGTAACTTTAGCTAATTCTTCTTCAAGTTTCTTAGCATCATCATAAATTTCTTTTTCTTTTGCTTCCTGTTGTTTTTTAGCATTTTCTAAATTTTTCAAATTAACTGGTGTTGCTTCTATAGCTAAATTTTTAGGGAATAAAAAGTTTCTTGCATAACCATCTTTTGCATTAATTAAAGAACCCTTTTTACCAACATTTTTAACATCTTCTAATAAAATTACTTTCATTTTAATTTACTCTCCTCTTTATATTTCTCTATTGCATCATATAATTTTTGTTTTGCTTCATCCATATCATTCGTTTGAATTTGAGCACCAGCCATGTTTAAATGACCACCGCCTCCTAAATATTCCATTATTAGCTGAACATTCACATTACCTAAAGAACGTCCGCTTATATTTATATAATCTTTGTTTCTTACAAGAACAAAGCTTAATTTAACATCTTTTATAGTCAAAAGTTCATCCGCACTTTGTGCAGCTATTACATTTGAATTTTCTGCTATTTCATCAATATATGATATGGCTACATCACCATATTTTAATTCGGATTTTTCAATTATTTCAGTTTTCTTTTTCATTGAATCAAGGTCTTCGTTGAAAAGTTCCTTAACGTCAACAGTATCAGCTCCATTTCTTCTTAAAAATGATGCTGCTTCAAAAGTTCTTACCCCAGTTTTAAAAGAAAATGAATTTGTATCCACAACAATACCAGCCATTAAAGAATCAGCCTCAAATTTTGTAAGCTTAATATGATCTTCCATATATTGAATTATTTCAGAAACTAATTCACAAGTTGATGAAGCATATGGCTCAATATAATCAAGCACTGTATTTGAAATAAACTCTTCACCTCTTCTGTGATGGTCAATTAAAACAATTTTTTCCGCTTTACTCAACAGCTCAGGAGCTTCTGAATAACTTCCCCTGTGTGTGTCAAGAACAATGCACAAACTATTTTGGTCTATTAAACCCATGGCAGTTTCAGTACTAACCAATGCATCTAAATATTGACTGTCTTCATTTTTCATTCTTTCATACATGTTTTTTAATGCATAATTAACAGTATTTAAAACAATATAAGGTTTTTTGCCCCTTGATTTAGCTATTGCATATAGGCCAATGGAAGCTCCAAGACTATCCATATCTCCAATCCTATGTCCCATTATTATTACATTAGAACTTTGATCTATAATTTGCCTTAATGCATAAGAAATAATTCTTGCTTTAACTTTATTTCTTTTTTCTACTGCTTTACTTTGGCCTCCATAATATTTTACAGAGTTTAACTTTTTAACAACTGCTTGGTCACCGCCTCTTCCTAAAGCAACATCCAGAGCCCCTTTAGCAGATTCAACTATTTGACCTATACTTTTACCCATAGTGCCAACACCGATGCTTAAAGTAAAGAAATAATCATTAGCTGCTGACCCTTTCAAAGCTTTAACATCTTCTAACATAGCAAATTTTTTAGATTCTAGCACATCAAGATACTTATATTCAATCATCATAAAAAATTTATAAGTATCATACCTAATAACAAATCCATTCATTTCAGTAGAATATTTATTTAATATTTTTTCAACTTCAGCTGTTTTAGCAAGTTTTTCTCCTTTATCCATTTTTTCAGATAACTCTTCATAGTTGTCTATTTGTATGAACATGGATACAGGGCGTTCATCATTATATTTTGTTCTAAGACTTTTATAATTAGTATTTTCAACCCAATAAATTACAATGGATTTACCTTCCCAAAAACTACCTTCAGTTAATACATTATATAATAAATTATAACTTTTATTGCTCTTAGATATATCTAAATTATTTATTGTTCCGTCCTTGCTTAAATCTATGGATTTCAATGGAAATTCAGGGTTGAAATCTTTTATATTTTCTATATTTATATATTCTTCACCAATTAACTCTTTAAACTTTGTGTTGAACCAAAACAATTTTCCCTGAGCATTAATAATGCAAATTGGCATAGGGAAATTTGAGAACGAGTTAACCGATAAATTATCTATATTGTTAGTATAATCTATTAAATAGCTTTTTAATTCTTTTGCTTTCCCGAGCTGTCTGTTTATTGAAATAACAGAAATAATTGAAAGAACTATTCCAAAAATTACAGCATAAAAATATAATCCCTCTATTGCAAGCAATGTTATAAGGAGTACAATTACAATAATATAAATTAGACTGTCTTCCTTTATAAACTTTGGCATTTTAGCATTATCCAATACTGACACCTCCTATTAGAATTATACTATCCTATTTCTTAATTTCCTTAAATCTACTATTAAATCTATAAGGCCTGCTATAGTTAAAATTTGAGATATAGCTGGATTAAATACTGCAAAAATTATAATTACAATTCTTAAAGTCTTACTTATATTCCATTTCAATAAATAAAATTGCAATACAGCAAAACCTTGAACAAAAATGGCCATATAACAAATCATAATTATATTTAATTGTATTGCTTGAACATTTAAATTTAAATATTTAAGTAAAAATGATGTTATTAAAAGAGCTGCCATAGCTATTGCAAAAGACTGTGGAAATGAAAAAAATGCAAAATTAGTTATTTCCCTTAAATAAATTTTAAATCTCTTTGCAATTTTACAAGTTGCAGCATAGTTTATAAAAGAAATTACTACACCTGCTGCAATTAAAAGCGCAGGAAACATTTGAGTTATCATGAGATTCATAGATGCAGACATATTATTTACATTATCAATCATTTGTTGGTACTGAGCAGGATTTAAATTTCCTCCAGTTTTATTAATTAATTCTCTTGACATATTAAAGCTTTCATTATACATCTTAATCATTTGTTGAATATAATTAACGCCCATAACAGATTGCATCACAAGCATTATTATGGCAAATGATACAATAAATATTAAAGCTCCGTAAATAACAGTTTTATAAGGATCTTCATCCTTCACAGCTCCATATGAAAGAGCAATTGCTAAAGGAGTATAGAGTATTAAATACATAATTCCAGTTTGAATACCTAAGAGCATGGAAATAATTAGCCCAGCTGAAATCAATGACATAGTTCCATATTTTAAACCTTTTCTTTTAGATAAGATTATGGCTGGCATTGAATAAAAAAACATTAAAAATGATAGTAAAAATTGAGAAACAAAAGCAATAATTACTAGAATTCCTGTCATCATAGCTGCTTCTGTTAAACTTGAAGTTTTTAAGTTTCTGTTGTTCATATTTTCCTCTATTCGATATAATTCTAATTATAATATTTTACCCTAAATAAGCTATAAAGTCAAAATTATTTTTTATTTGACTATTTTTGCTTTACACTTGGAAAAATTTTGCTTATACTTAAAAGGACAACTAAATATGAAAATGAGGTGCACAAATGAAAAAGAAAATTAGTATTATGCTTATTGTAATTACACTATTATCTTCATGTTTTTCTGTGTATGCAGAAGAGCTGGATAAAACGAAATTTGATTCTGATGTTGAATTCATGAAAAACGTTATTTATTTTGTACTTGATAAATATCAATATGATGTAAAACAAGAAGATGTATTAAATGGAATGTATGACGGATTTTTTGGTGTACTTGATGATTATAGTGTTTATTATACTCCAGATGAATATAATTCAATGGTTACTGATACAGCCGGAGAATTTACTGGTATTGGAGTTCAAATTAATGAAATAAATGGTCAAATAGTAGTTGTGACACCTTTGGCAAACTCCCCTGCCATGGAAGCTGGTATCAAATCTGGTGATATAATAAAATATGTTGACGGAAAAGATATTACAGGATTTAGTTCACAAGAGACTTCTACTCTTATAAGAGGTGAAGAAAATACAAAAGTCAAAATTGGTGTTATAAGAAATGGTAGTATTATTAATTTTGAAATAGTACGCCAAAAAGTTATAATAAGTACAGTTGAAGGAAGTGTCCTCGATGAAAAAGTCGGATATTTAAAAGTTACAGAATTTAATGATAATACAACTGAACTTGTAAAAAATCAATTATCAAATTTTGATGACAAAAACATTAAAAAAATTGTTATTGATTTAAGAAATAATGGTGGCGGAACTCTTAATGCTGCTGTTGATATGTTAAATTTATTTGTTACTGAAGGACCTGTTGTATATGTGGATTATGCTACAGGACAGGAAGATATTTATTCAAGCTCTTTAAAAGAACAAAAATATGAAATAGCAGTTTTAATAAACGAAGGAAGCGCCTCTGCAACAGAAATATTTGCAGGTGCTGTAAAATATAAAAACCAAGGAACAGTAATAGGAACAAAATCTTTTGGAAAAGGAATTGTACAATCTCTTTATCCATTAATAAACGGTTCCGGTGTTAAGTTTACAACTGCAGAATATTTTTCAGTTGATAGAACACCAGTACATAAAATAGGAATAACTCCTGATATAGTGGTTGAAAATCCTACATTTGATATTTCAAAATATCCTGTTTTTAGTAAAACAAATAAACCTACTTTAGGAAATGTAAGCCTTGATGTTTTATCAGCAGAAATGATTTTAAAAACTTTAGGATATGGAATAAATGAACCTGATGGTGTATATGATTCAAAAACATTTAATGAAATTATTAAATTCCAAAATAGTAGTGGTTTATATCCTTATGGAACTATTGATTATTCAACTCAAACTGCATTAAATAACGCATTAAATGCATATATACCTAAAATCACACAAGATTTACAGTTAAAAACTGCAGTAGATGTTTTAAATAAGTAGTAATATTTTTGGGATGTTGGTAATATATATTGATTATATTCAAGTGTACTTTTTGGGGACGGTCCTTCTTTTTGACGAGGTCTAGCTTCAGGGCTTTAGGGTCCGTCCCCTTCGTCCCCTTTTGCAAACATTTATATATATATGTTTACAATACTTGAACACGTTGGAATACCTACAAAAATATATTTTAAAAAGTTATTGACAAAATTTTTTTTCGGTGTTACAATTCATAAAAATAAATTAATATAAGCTGTGATGGAGAAAAAACTTTTCACTTGGTCAGTCCCAGAGAGTCGGTAATGCTGTGAGCCGATACTGCTATGAAAACACACTCGCTCCTGAGCTTATTTTCTGAAATTAGTAAGAAAGTACGTATGCCGCGTTAAAGGCTAAGATTTGTTAGAATCTGAACTGAGAGGTTTATATTTTCATATAAACAATTTGGGTGGTACCGCGGAATTTAATCCGTCCCTGATAAAATGCTATGCATTTTTCATGGACGGATTTTTTATTATAAAAAATTAATAAATTAATATAAGGAGATATAATATGGCTAAAATGATTAAGATTTTTGATACTACATTAAGAGATGGAGAACAATCTCCAGGATGTAGCATGAATTTAAAAGAAAAAATAGAAATGGCTCAACAACTTGAAAGATTAAATGTTGATGTAATAGAAGCAGGTTTTGCTGCAGCATCACCAGGAGATTTACATTCAATTCAAGAAATTTCTAAAAATATTAAAAACTGCACAGTTGCAAGTTTAGCAAGATGTCACAAAAATGATATTGATAAAGCTTGGGAAAGTTTAAAATATGCTGCCCACCCACGTATCCATGTTTTTTTAGCTACTTCTCCTATACATATGGAATATAAGCTTAACATGACAGAAGAACAAGTGCTTAAATCTGCTGAAGAAATGGTTGCATATGCTAAATCTCTTTGTAATGATATAGAATTTTCTGCTGAAGATGCAACAAGAAGCTCAGTTGACTTCCTTGCTAAAGTATTTGATAAAGTTATTGCAGCAGGTGCTACAACAATTAATATACCTGATACAGTTGGTTATACAACTCCTGATGAATATTATAATTTTTTAACTTCAGTAATAGAAAGATGCCCTGCATTAAAAACAGTTGATATTTCAGTTCACTGCCATAACGACTTAGGCCTTGGGGTTGCAAACTCAATAGCTGCAATAAAAGCTGGTGCTACACAAATAGAATGTACTATTAACGGTATAGGCGAAAGAGCTGGAAATTCAGCATTAGAAGAAATAGTAATGGTTATTAACACAAGAAAAGATATTTTTGATATAGAAACAAGAATTGACTCTAAACAAATAATGAGAAGTTCAAACCTTTTGACAAGAATAACAGGCGTCAAGGTACAACCAAATAAAGCAATAGTTGGAGCAAATGCTTTTGCTCATGAATCAGGAATACATCAGCATGGCGTATTAAAAAACAAAGAAACATATGAAATAATGACACCTGAATCCGTAGGACTTGACACAAATAAAATTGTACTTGGAAAACATTCTGGAAGACATGCGTTTAATGAAAAATTAATTCAGCTTGGTTATAATCTTACTCAAGAAGAATTAGATGAAGCATTTAAAAAATTCAAAGAATTAGCAGATAAGAAAAAAGATGTTTTTGATAAAGATATAGATGCTTTAGTATCAAGACAAAAAGTTGAAGTACCAAAAGTATATGAACTTGACAAATATGTAATAAACAGCGGAAATATAATAACATCCACTGCTACTCTGACTATTAAAAAAGGAAATATATTAATAGAAGAAGTTGCAGCAGGTGACGGCCCTATAAGCGCTTCATTTAAAGCTATGGAAAAAATCATAGGTCAAAGCCTTGAACTTGATGATTTCTCTTTAAGTTCAGTAACTGAAGGAGAAGATGCATTGGGAGAAGCTATTGTTAAATTAAGGGAAAATGGAAACATTTATATAGGTCACGGTTTAAGCACTGACATAATTGAATCAAGCATAATAGCATATATCAATGCTGTAAACAAAATGATTTATGAAACGGAGGAAACAGGGGACGGTACCCTAAAGCCCTCAGTCTAGACCACTTTAAAAAAAGGGGTCCGTCCCCAAAAGAACATTTAAAATAATATAATTATATATAAATCGGAGGCAAAAAATATGTCTATGACTATGACACAAAAAATCCTTGCAGCTCATGCAGGGTTAAAAGAAGTAAAAGCAGGACAATTTATCGAAATAAATTTAGATGTAGTATTAGGAAATGATATAACTACACCTGTAGCTATAAAAGAATTCAAAAAAATGGGTGCTGAAAAAATATACGATAAAAATAAAGTTATTGTTGTACTTGATCATTTCGTTCCTGCAAAAGATATTAAATCTGCAGAGCAATGCAAAATTTCAAGAGATTTCTGCAGAGAACAAGAAGTAGTAAACTTTTTTGATGCAGGACAAATGGGAATAGAACATGCATTATTGCCTGAAAAAGGATTAGTTGTTGCAGGCGATACTATAATAGGAGCAGACTCACATACATGCACATATGGTGCTCTTGGAGCTTTTTCAACTGGCATAGGCTCAACTGACATGGCAGCAGGAATGGCAACAGGACAAATGTGGTTAAAAGTTCCTTCAGCAATTAAATTCAATATAACAGGTAAGCTTAATAAATTTGTAAGCGGCAAAGATGTTATTCTATATATCATAGGTAAAATTGGAGTTGACGGTGCTCGTTACAAATCAATGGAGTTTACAGGTGAAGGTATAAAAGAGTTGTCCATGGATGACCGCTTTACAATTGCTAACATGGCTATTGAAGCTGGTGGAAAAAATGGAATATTCCCTGTTGACCAGAAAACTGTTGAATATATGCAGACACACTCTACAAAACCATACACTGTTTTTGAAGCAGATGAAGATGCCGAATATGATGAAGTTATTGACATAGATTTAAATACTTTAAAATCAACTGTATCCTTCCCACATCTTCCTGAAAACACAAGATCAATTGATCAAGTTGGTGATATAACTATTGATCAAGTAGTAATTGGTTCATGTACAAATGGAAGAATAGAAGATATGAGAATGGCAGCACAAATATTAAAAGGTCATAAAGTTAATCCTAATGTAAGAACAATAATAATTCCTGCTACTCAGGAAATTTATAAACAATGTATGAAAGAAGGATTAGCTGAAATATTCATAGATGCTGGGGCTGTAATAAGTACACCTACATGTGGTCCTTGTTTAGGAGGATATATGGGAATATTGGCTGATGGTGAAAAAGCTGTTACAACAACTAACAGGAACTTTGTTGGACGTATGGGTCACCCAGGATCAGAAGTTTATTTAGCAAGTCCTGCTGTAGCAGCAGCATCAGCAATTAAAGGAAAGATTGCAAACCCTAATGAAATAGAATTATTTTAATTAAATACAAATTGGAGGATTACATTACTATGGAAGCAACAGGAAAAGTTTTTAAATATGGCGATGATGTAGATACCGATGCAATAATTGCTGCAAGATACTTAAATACTACGGACCCTAAAGATTTAGCAAGTAAATGCATGGAAGATATAGATAAAAATTTTGTAAAAGAAGTAAAACCAGGCGATATAATAGTAGCATTAAAAAACTTCGGATGCGGCTCATCAAGAGAACATGCTCCTATCGCTATAAAAGCAGCAGGTGTTTCATGCGTTATAGCTAAAAATTTTGCACGAATTTTTTACAGAAATGCATTTAATATAGGCCTTCCTATACTTGAATGTGAAGAAGCTGCAGAAAAAATTGAGGCTGGTGATGAAGTTTCAGTTGATTTTAAAAGTGGAAAAATAACTAATAAAACCAAAAACGAAACTTATCAAGCAGAACCATTTCCAGAATTCATTCAACAAATAATAAATAATGATGGCCTTGTTGGATATGTAAGAAACAAATTAAATAAATAATTTATAAGAATGTATTTTGACTCGGGGAAAAATAGTATAAAGCACATGTATATTAGGAATATATTTGAAAAATGCATTAGGAGGAATAATAAAATGAATTTTAAAATAGCAGTTATTAAAGGCGACGGAATCGGTCCAGAAATAGTTGATGAAGCTATAAAAGTCTTAAATAAAATCGGTGAAAAATATAATCACAGCTTTAATTTCACTGAAGTGTTAGCAGGTGGAATTGCAATAGACAAAACAGGCCACAACCTTCCTGAAGAAACTCTTTCTGTTTGTAAAGAAAGTAATGCAGTAATACTTGGTGCTGTTGGAGGACCTAAGTGGGATAATCTTCCTGGTGATAAACGTCCAGAAAAAGCCCTTTTAGCAATTAGAAAGGAATTGAATTTATATTCTAATATAAGGCCTGCAGTTATGTTTGACGAACTTAAAGATACATGTCCTTTAAAACCTGAAATAGTTGACGGCGGCTTGGACATAGTTATAGTAAGAGAGTTAACTGGTGGCATTTATTTCGGCAAAAAAACAACTGAAGGTGATTACGCTTGTGATTGCATGGAATATTCTAAATATGAAATAGAAAGAATTGCACATCAAGCATTTAAAATAGCACAAACGAGAAATAAACATTTAACAAGTGTTGATAAAGCAAATGTTTTGGACACTTCAAGACTTTGGAGAAAAACAATGGAAGAAGTTTCTGTTCAGTATCCTGATGTAAAACTTGACCATTTATATGTTGACAATGCTGCAATGCAGCTTGTAATAAATCCAAAACAATTTGATGTAATAGTTACTGAAAATATGTTTGGAGATATTCTTTCAGATGAAGCAAGCATGATTACAGGCTCCATAGGAATGCTTCCATCAGCTTCATTAGGAGACAATAATTTTGGTATGTATGAACCAATTCATGGCTCTGCACCTGATATTGCAGGTCAAGGAAAAGCAAACCCAATTGCTACTATATTGTCAGTTTCTATGTTATTAAAATATACATTAGGACTTCAAAAAGAAGCAACTTCTATTGAAAATGCTGTAAAAAAAGCATTACAAAACAGAAACAGAACTGCTGATATAGCCAAAAATGGCGAAAAAATTATCACAACTGAAGAAATGGGAAACATAATAGCAGAATATATTATGTAATATCGATAAAACAAAACACTGGCATTTCCAAAATGCCAGTGTTTTTTATATTTAAATTTTATATGTTCATAACAAGATCTTCATCCGAGTATGTTTTATATTTATATGAATCTCCAATCATTTCATTAATATTTAACGCTGCTAATATACCTTCTGTTATTATTTCAGACATTTCATAAATAAATGATAATCTTGTATCTTGAACTAAATCTTGAAATTCTTTATCACTTGAATCAACAATTCCTATTATAGATATATCTCCTACTTCAGGAAGATATTTTCCAATTCCTTTACCTGGTGTTATCGGGCCTTCACGTACCTCAACGATTCCTTGATTTTTCCTTGTACTTAAACAAGCATCTATTGCTAAAATATTAGTATAATTTTTTTTCTTTATTGCTTTTATATTATCTTCTAAGTTAATGGCATGAACTGGTTTATCCAATGTTCCATAAATATCTAAAGATACATTATTTTTCTTAAGCATGGTCCCAACTAAAGGTCCCAAACTGTCTATTATGCATTTATCCGTTCCAATACAAACAATAGCTGTATTCTTGTACAAGTATTCAGCTAAATAATGACCAATCTTTATAGCCGCAAAGCTGTTTTTAAAATGAACTTCCATCGGATCCATTGAGCCACCCCCTATTTTTATTAGTATATACAGTAAAGGTGAAATTTATGTAAAGTTTGTAAATCTTTATAAGATAATATTTCTATACCCATTATTAATCAAAGTATTCATTTAATATATATTATTGCAATACTATTTCCTACATTTCCTATAGTTATAAATTTTTATTACTAAATTTTATTCACATATTTGTTATATATATTATATTATAAATAACGAAAAAAGGCACTTAGAAAAAATTCTAAATGCCTAATTTTATTAAATTTATTTTTATTTGCTTTTAATTTCCGTAGTAACATCTTGAGAAATTTTATCAAGATTATTATCCCACAAATAATCCTTAGTTTCCTTAACTATTACACCACTTAATGCTATTAATGAAATTAAGTTAGGTAC
>DIVM01000248.1 GCA_002435835.1 Firmicutes bacterium UBA6132 | reverse complement strand
ATACCTTGTGTATGCATTTAATGGAGGTTTCCTATTAGATAAAAAAAGAACAAATAAATTGATGAAATTTAATTGCTCTTTTAAAATATTTTAATTTTTATTTATGTCTTTTCGTTAGTTCACTCTTTAAATCGTCTATACTAACACCTTCACTTACCATTAAAACTAAGCAATGATAAATTAAATCACTCATTTCATACACAAGTTCAGATTTATCTTTGTTTTTTGCTCCAATTATAACTTCGCTTGTTTCTTCTCCAACCTTTTTAAGTATTTTATCCAATCCTTTGTCTAACAAATAATTTGTATAAGAACCTTCTTGTGGATTGTCTTTTCTATCTATTATTTGATTATAAACTTTATATAATATTGATTTATTAATTACATTTTCTTCATAAACTTTGTTGAAGAAACATGAATATGCGCCTGTATGGCATGCATTCCCTATTTGTTCTACTTTTAATAGTATTGCATCAGCATCGCAATCATAATAAAGTCCTCTTAAATTTTGAAAATGTCCTGAAGTTTCACCTTTTCTCCATAAACTTTGACGACTTCTTGAATAATAGCAAACTCTTTTTTCTTCCAATGTTATTTTTAGTGATTCCTTATTCATATACGCAACCATCAAAACTTCGTTAGTGTTATAATCTTGTGCAACTGCAGCAACTAAACCTTTTTCATCAAATTTAACTTCATTTAATATTTTTTCTATATCCATGATATGATAATCCTCTTTTCTATTTTTAATGTAGCATATTAAATAATTGCTTATGGCTATTAGTTATAATCTTATTTCAACGCCATTTTCTTTTAAATATTTTTTTAAATCATTAATTTTGATTTCACCGTAATGAAATACTGAAGCCGCAAGAATTCCATCAACATCTGCATATTTAACTGCACTTAGGAAATGTTCATATGTTCCTGCCCCACCTGAAGCTATTACAGGTACATTTACCGCATCAGTTATTTGCTTTAAAAGTTCTAAATCATAGCCACTTTTCATGCCGTCTTCATCTATGCTGTTTACAACTATTTCACCAGCACCAAGTTCCACACCTCTTACAGCCCACTCAACAGCATCAAGATCAGTTTTTTCTCTCCCACCTTTAACATATACACTCCAAGAACCTTCTTCATTTTTTTTAGCATCTATGGACAATACAACGCATTGGTTACCAAAACGCTCCGCAGCTTCTTTTATTAAATTTGGATTTCTAACTGCAGATGAATTTACTGAAACTTTATCTGCTCCACTTCTTAAAATAAATTTAAAATCATCTAAGGTGGAAACACCCCCACCAACTGAAAATGGTATGTTGATTTCATGGGCAACCTTTTTTACAAATTCAAGGGATGTTTTTCTTTCTTCATTTGATGCAGTTATATCATAAAATACAAGTTCGTCTGCTCCAGAATCTGAGTAAAATTTACCGAGGTTTGCAGGATCATCTACGTCTTGAATATCTTGAAACTTTTTACCCTTTACAACTCTGCCATTTCTTACGTCAAGGCAGGGTATTATTCTACGTGCAAGCATATTTCCTCCTTAAGACACAGTTCAACCACGGGGACGTTCCACTGGCTGTTTACATCCTGTCTCTTTGCTTATTATTATATTATTTTTAAAGCTTCTTTAAAATCTAGTTTATTGTCATATAATGCTTTTCCTAATATTGCACCATACATGTTCATTTTATTTAATTTTTCTATGTCAGAAATGGTTGTAACTCCACCTGATGCAATAATATTCAAATTCGTTTTCTGAGATAATTCCTCATATATTTCAAAATTAGGTCCTGCAAGCATGCCATCTTTTGAAATATCAGTATAAACTATTGTTTTTATTCCTATATCTTGTAGGAATAAACATAAATCAACTGAATTAGTTTCACCTACATCCTGCCACCCTCGAGTTGCCACTTTTCCTTTAAAAGCATCTATGGATACTACTATTTTTTCTTTATATATATTTGTCAGCTCTTTTAATAAACTTTGATTTTCAATAGCCATTGTTCCAACTATAACTCTTGAAACTCCTATATCTAATAAATTTTGAATTCTTTCTTTGTTTCTAATTCCTCCGCCAGTTTGCATTGGTATTTTTATTGATTTAGCTATTTTTTCTATGGATTTTCTGTTTTGAAAACCTTCATCTTTTGCACCATCAAGGTCTACAACATGAAGATATTCTGCACCTAAGCTTTCCCATTTTTTAGCCATATCAACAGGGTCATTTGAATATACATTTACTTGATCAAATTTACCCTGCGTAAGTCTTACACATTTATTATCTTTTATATCTATTGCTGGAAATAATATCATAATTAATTATTTAATCCTTTCATTCTTACATATATTTGAAACATGTGGATAATATATAAACGTTCTTCGCCTATCTTTTCATGTGGACATGGGGACGTGTACATCTGTATTTTTGCCTTTTTCTACTTTCATTTTCATTTTCATTTTCATTTTTCTATAATTTCTGTATATGCTTTTAGTATATTAAGTCCTGTTTCTCCGCTTTTTTCCGGATGAAATTGAATCCCATATACATTTTTTTTTCTTACTATAGCAGGAACTATTTTTTCATACTCTGCATAAGCTAAAAGTTCTGAATTATCTGAGTCCGCATAATATGAATGAACAAAATAAACATATTCATTTTCTTTAATATATTTTAAAATTAAATCATCCTGCTTAAATTTTAAATTATTCCATCCCATATGTGGTATTTTTA
>DIVM01000188.1 GCA_002435835.1 Firmicutes bacterium UBA6132 | reverse complement strand
ATAAAAAAATATATTCCAGATTTAGATGTTAATATGAGCACTCAGGTGGCTATTTATGATGAATATGGAGTTAATTTCTTTGACAAATACAAAGTAAAAAAAGTTATATTAGCAAGAGAATTATCTTTACCACAACTTAAAGAAATAACTAAAAATACAACTATTGATTTAGAAGTATTTATGCATGGAGCACTTTGCGCTAGTTATTCAGGTCAATGCTACATGTCAAGTTTCTTAGGCGGTAGAAGCGGCAATAGAGGAAAATGTGCACAGCCTTGTAGATTAAATTATAGTTTTTTTGATAAAGAAGCGGCGAATTTAATAGGAGATTTTGAAGAAACTCCTTTATTAAGCATGAAAGACTTTAAAGCTGGAGAAACTATATATGATTTAATAGACGCAGGAATTAAAGCAGTAAAAATTGAGGGAAGAATGAAAGGTCCTGAATATACTTCTTCAGTTGTTGAATATTATAGATATTTAATAGATAATTATGAAAATGTTAATAAAGGATATTTAAATGCACTTGAAAATAAAGCTATATCTACTTTCAGTAGAGGATATACAAATTCTTATTTAAAACCAAGCCCTGAAGATGAAATGTTTGCAAAAACAAGCTCTGGAGTTAAAGGTGAAGATATAGGAGAAATTGTAGAAGAAGTTAAGGATAAAGCTCAAGAATTTTCAGAATTTAGAAGAAATGATGTTGAGTTTGATATAGTTTTAAAAGTTGGAGAACCAGTTGTATTAACAGCATTTGACGGAAAGAATAAAATTGTAGTTAAATCAAAGGAACTATGTGAAACAAGTGAAAAGAATCCAGCAACGGATGAAATTATAACAGAACAAATAAGTAAATTAGGAAGCACTATATATAAATTAAAAAAATTAAGCATTCAAAAAGATGAAGGTGTATTCATTAGAAAAAGTACATTAAATCAAATAAGACGTGACGCTACTGAACAATTATATGAATTAGGTGCGTACATATACTCAAGACCTGATTTGGATGAATTTTCTCAAAATGCTTTATTTAATTTTGAAAATAAAAAATCAGGTGTTAAACCATCCTTAAGTTTAAAAATAAATTCAGTTGAGGATGTAGAATTAATTGATCCAGTAAAAATCAAAAGAGTTTATGTACCATATGATTTAGATTTTGAATGTTTAAATAATATTAATGATAATGTGGAAAAATATTTATATATTCCAAATATAGTTTCAAAAGCTCAATATTCATTGTT
Source organism: Firmicutes bacterium UBA6132 (assembly GCA_002435835.1). Next base: position 3,940 of record DIVM01000188.1, on the reverse strand, counting down.
TGAAAAAAATATGAAAACATATGATAAATTATTTGATGGAGTTTGTGTAAACAATGTTGGTAGTTTTAACTTTTTCAAGCAAAAAAGCAAATTGAAAATACATTGTGGCTCATTTTTCAATTTAATAAACACATTTACTGCTGAATTATTAAAAGAGCAGGGAGCAGAAGGTTTTACATTTTCAGTTGAAGCAAATATAAGAGATATACAAAGCGTAACGGCAAATGTAGATATTAAATCAGAAATAGTATCCCATGCATATGTTCAAATGATGGTTATGAAAAACTGTCCTATGTCCGTATTAAAAAATTGTAAAAATCAAATAGATTGTAATAAATGTGAATATAGAAGTAAAATTTCATTAAAAGATAGAAAAGGCGTTCATTTTAATATTGAAAGAGAAAACAGATTATCCCATATTTATAATAGTGTACCTCTTACTTTAATAGGAAAAACAGATGATTTTGTAAGAAGCAATATAGATTATTATTTTGTAGATACTAAATGGGAAGAAGATATAGAAGATATAATAGATGCATTGTATTGTGAAATTAACGGAGTACAAACTTCAAACGTACTTCGTGAAAACAACTTTACAAGAGGCCACTACCTCAAAAATATCCTCTAAAAAATCAGGGGATTTAGGGACGGGGCTTTCGCTGCTTAGGGACGGACCCTTTTCTGCAGAAGGTCCGTCCCTAAATCACCAAGGCTATTGAGGAAATGCCACTTTTCAATGTATACATAGATTTAATTTGTTTAATTAATAACAATTAGTAAAGGAAGTTACAATGAAACAAAAATCTAAACATGTTTTAGAATTTAATAAAATAGTACAAAAAATTTCTGAATATGCAGAAACTTATAATGGTAAAGAAAAAGTAAAACAAATAGACACTTTTTGTGATGTGGAAAAAGTTAGATTTTTACAAAAACAAACATCTCAGTCTTTTTCGATTATTATGGAAAAAGGAAATCCTCCTTTAGGTGGAATTTCGGATGTAAAGGAATATGCTAAAAGAGGATCTGTTGGAGGAATAATATCCTTAAAAGGTCTATTAAACTGCGCAGATACACTGAGGGCTGCAAGGTTAATAAAAAATTATGTTTTACTAAACAACAAAGAAGAAAGAGTTTATGACATACTACAAGATCTTTGCCAAAATATATATGCAAATAAAGAAATAGAAGATAGGATTTATGAAGTTATTATAAGTGAAGAAGAAATTGCAGATGATGCAAGCCCTGAACTTAAAAATATAAGAAGGCAAATTCATATAAAAAATGCAGCTATTAAAAATAAAATTAATTCCATAGTAAATTCTGAAAGCACTCAAAAATATTTACAGGAAAATATTGTAACCATGCGTAACGACAGATATGTTATACCTGTTAGAAAAGAATATCGTGGGATGGTAAGAGGAATTATTCATGATCAGTCATCAACTGGTTCCACTTTATTTATAGAGCCTATGGCTGTAGTAGAAATGACCAATGAAGTTACTAATTTAAAAATAGAAGAAAAAAAAGAAATTGAAAAAATTCTTCTTGAATTAAGTGGTATAATAGGAAGTATAGAAGTGGAAATGGTAAATAATCAAGAGTTGTTAACAGAGCTTGATTTTATTTTTGCTAAAGGAAAATATGCCATAAGTATAAATGCTATAGAACCTAAAATAAATGATAAGGGATATATCAGAATAAAAAAAGGAAGACATCCTTTAATTGATCCTAAGATTGTAGTTCCTATAGATGCATATCTTGGGGGTAATTTTACAACTTTAATTATAACTGGTCCTAATACTGGTGGAAAAACTGTTTCTCTTAAAACTCTCGGATTATTTGTTTTAATGAATATGGCTGGTATTCACGTACCTTGCGAATATGGAACTGAACTTTCTGTTTTTAGCGGTGTTTATGCAGACATAGGTGATGAGCAAAGTATAGAACAAAGTTTAAGTACATTTTCATCCCATATGACTAACATAGTTAAAATAATGAAAGAAGTTGATGAAAAATCATTTGTTTTATTTGACGAGTTAGGAGCAGGGACGGATCCTACAGAAGGAGCTGCACTTGCAATTTCAATTTTAGATACTCTTCATGAAAGAAAAATTGTAACAGCTGCTACAACCCATTACAGCGAATTAAAACTTTATGCTTTAACAACAGAAGGCGTTATAAATGGAAGCGTAGAATTTAATGTTGAAACATTAAGTCCTACATATAAACTTTTAATTGGAGTTCCAGGTAAATCAAATGCATTTGAAATTTCTAAGAAAATAGGTCTTGATGAATCCATAATTCAAAAAGCTAAAAATAATATAGATACAGAAAAAATAGAATTTGAAGATGCTTTAAAACAAATTGAAGAAAATAGAAAATATGCTGAAGAAAAAAGATATGAAATAGATAGAATAAATGAAGAAAGTCAAAAAAAACATTCCACTTTTATAGAAAAAGAAAGAAAAGCTCTTGAAAAAAGTGAAAAACTTATAAATGAAGCTAATTATGAAGCAAGAAAAATAGTTGAACAGGCTAAGAAAGAAACTGCTGAAATAATTAAAGAACTTAAAAAGCTTAATGTTGAAATGGATAAAAATAAAAGCCGTAGAGTAAATGAATTAAGACAAAATTTAAATGATAAAACAAAAGAATTAGAAGAAAATCCATATACTGAACAAATTTTTGATCAAGATACTTTTGATGAAACTCCATTAAAAAAAGGAGATAGCGTCTTAGTTAAAAGCTTAAATCAAAGAGGATTTGTAATTTCTGATGTTGACGATTCAAATGCTGTAATGGTCCAAATTGGTGTAATTAAAACTAAAGTAAAAAAATCGGATTTAAATAAAATAAAATCTGAAGGTGAACAAAACCAAAAAGTTAAAACTGCAAGAATGACTAAATTAAAGATATCCTCAATAAATCCGACAATAGATGTAAGGGGCATGAATCTTGATGAATCAATTATGTCTATAGATAAATATTTAGATGATGCTTTCATGGCTAACTTAAATGAAGTACAAATAATTCACGGCAAAGGAACAGGAATACTAAGGTCGGGTATTACTCAGTTTTTGAAAAAACATAAACATGTTAAAGAATCAAGATTAGGAAGCTTTAATGAAGGCGGAGATGGAGTTACAATAGTTACTTTTAAATAATTCAACGCAAGAGTTATTGCGAGCTTAAGGTTAATAACAAATACAGGAGGAACAATGGAAAGAACAATCGTAAGATTAGATATGGATAAAGATTTTGAAGGTTTTGAAGAACTATCTCTTTTATCATTTGGTGAAGGAACAAATTGCAGCAAAGATATGTATGATTGGCTATTTGAAAAAAATCCTTACAGCCCATCTGGAAATATGATGTATTTATTAAAAGAAGGAGATAAAGTTATTGGTTGTGACGGATTAATTCCTGTAGAACTTTATGTTCATGGAAAAACTGTAATTGCTGCTCATTCTGTTAAATCTATGACTCATCCTGATTATAAAAAGCAAGGGATTTTTAGAATGATGACTGAAAATTCTTGTGAAAGAGGAAAGCAGGACGGTGTTGATGTAGTAATAGGTCTTGCTAATGATCAATCTTATCCTGCATATCAAAGGTTTGGCTGGCCAACTTTATTTGAAAAAGAAGTTTATGTAAAACCTATATTAATAAAAAACATGCTTAAAAGAAGAATTAAAATTGAATTTATATCTTCCATAGGAAATGCTATTTATTCTACATATGCAAAAGGTAAACTTAAACTCCAAATGGATAAAGATATAAAATTTGAAATATTAAATGAAGTACCTAAAAATATTCAATCTTGTTGGGATAAATATAAAAACAAATATGATGTTTTGTTAGTTAGAGACTATAAATATTTAAATTATAGATATAATGAAAGACCTGATGTAAACTATGTTACTATAATAGCTAAACT
>DIVM01000025.1 GCA_002435835.1 Firmicutes bacterium UBA6132 | reverse complement strand
ATATTTATTGTTTTTATAGCAGCTATATTAATAGGTGTTTTTATGAGCAGGAAAATGAGCAAGGATTTGAAAAATACAGCTGATTTAGCAGTAAATATTGAGCTTGGTAATGAAACTGAAATAAATTTTTCAAATGTTAATGAAATTAAAACCATTCAAAGAAGCCTTTTGTCTTTAAATTCAAAATTAAAACTTAAGCAAAAAAGCAGGAAAAAACTGCTTGATGAAATGGTGCACCAGACCAGGACGCCTCTTACAATTTTAAAAACACATCTTGAAGGATTTGAAGATGGTATTATTAATATGACTCCTGAAGAAATAAAAATATGTGAAAATCAAATAGATAATATAACATTAATAATAAAAAACATGAGCAGTATGATTGATGCGGAAAAAGATAATGATTTAGTAAATATTGAAGAGTTTGAACTTAACCAGCTTTTAAATCAAATTATAGTTGGATTAAAAGCACAGTTTGATAAAAAAAAAATTGAATTAAATATTTTAAACCATAAAAAATTAAATATAAAAACTGACAAATATAAATTAAGTCAAACAATATACAATATACTCACTAATGCATATAAATTTACAGAAACAGGCGGGAAAGTAGTTGTAAATTACGAAGTTGAACAGGATGGGTTAATTATAAGTATTGAAGATAACGGCATTGGAATAAGTGAAGTTGATAAAAAACATTTATTTGAAGTGTATTACAGAGGAAGCAGTGCTGCTAAATTAACAGGTGATGGGATAGGATTATATGTTGTAAAAGAGAATTTAAACAAAATTAATGGTACAGTTAATGTAATTTCAGAAGTTGGAAAGGGAAGTAAATTTATAATTAAAATTGAGAAATATTAGGAATACCTCTTGTTGTTTAAGAGGTATTTTTATTTGCATTTAAGTTGTTTGTTTTTATGCAATAATATGATTAAATATGTGCATTTTTCTAAAGAGTGGAAAAAACATTAGTTCTTCAAAGAAATTCTCAAGTTTAATATGACTGAGTTTCAAAATAATTTGACTTTAAAGGGTTTAATATGTCGTTTCACGCACTTTATTATTTTTTATAATTTATGTTTAAACATTTATATTATAAAAAATTACTTATATTACTATATATCATTTACTAAGAAAATGTATTAGATTTTTTTATTAATTTTTATTAATAATTTCTCCATATTTTCATGAAAAGATTACAAATGCACAAAAGTTGGAAAAATATTAAAAAAATTTGTGTGAATGTTAAAGAATATAATTTAGTTAATAAATTAATTGTATAATACCCGTAAATATTCAAATAATAATATAGTTAAAAAAAATAAAAGGAGAAATATCTATGGGAATTTTAACAAATAAGAATGATAAAATGCAAGCATGCATTGATGCTTGCAATAAATGTTCACAGGCTTGTTATGAGTGTTTTAATGCATGTTTAAATGAACCAGATCTTAATGCAAGGAAAGATTGTGTAAGTATGTTAGTCGAATGTGCTATGATGTGTCAAATGTCTGTTGCAACTATGTCAATGGGCGGAAAATTTTCTCATGAACACTGTGAAATATGTGCTAAAATCTGTGAAAAATGTGCAGAAGAGTGTGATATGTTCAAAGATGAACACTGTAAGAAATGTGCAGATATTTGCCGTATGTGTGCCTCAGAATGCAGAAAAATGGCTAATATGTAAGAAATAATAAAAAACCAACTCTTGATAAATTTAGATCATCAGAGTTGGTTTTTAGAATTTGGGAAGAGTTGCAAGTTTATAATAAAAATTTTAAAATATTATAGTTTCTCCATTAAATCTCCATAATAATTTATTATAATACATATATAGACATGAAAAAAATGTTTATTAAACTTATAACAACTCCACGAAGTTATAAATGTTGATTTAAAAGGTACTGTCTTAATAATTTATTTTTAAGACAGTACCTTTTTTATTATATTTTTAAGTTATAATTTTTGTAATTTTATTAATTAATACATAGCATGCCATTAAATTGTTATATATATAGAAATTTACAAATTTTTATTATATTTTGTTATAGAATAATTAGTCACAATATATTTGAATAAGTTCTTTTTTTTTATTCGATGATATATTTAAAACTTTATGAACAAATACATCTACTATATATGGGTCGAATTGAGCTCCTCTATTTTTCAAAATTTCTTCGATAGCAGTGTCTTTATTTAAAGCTTCTTTATATACTCTTTTATTTGTCATTGCATCATAAGAGTCAGCAACAGCAAGAATTCTAGATAATAGTGGTATTTCTTTTTCTTTTAATCCGTTTGGATAACCTGTCCCATCATATCTTTCATGATGATATAAAATATATTGAGCTATTTCTAACATTTTTGGTGATGAATTTAAAATTTTATGTCCTATATCAGAATGTCGCTTTATCTCATTCCACTCTTGTTCTGTAAGTTTACCAGTTTTATTAAGAATATTATCATCTATAGCAATTTTACCAATATCATGAAGGAGTCCACATACTTCAAGTTCATATATTTCAGTAGCAGTCAAATCCATTGCTATACCTATCTTTTTGCATAAATTACTTACACGCTTAGAATGATTCTTTATCATAGGTTTTTTTTCATATAGATTATTTGAAATTGAATTTATTATATTTCTCATCATATTATTACTTTCAGCTACTTTGTGTTTGTACATATAATTTTCTGCACATTTTAAACAAGTTAGAATATTTTTATCAAAATTTTCTTTTGTATCATGTCCAAAAGAAATTGACACATTCATACCCTCGATTTTCGTTTCAGAACATATATCTTTAATTCTTTTTACAATTGCTTCTGTTTCATCTTTATTAGTTTTAGGCAATAAAATTGTAAATTCATCACCGCCCCATCTTGCCACTATATCATCTGTCCTGCAGGCAGTTTTAATAGTTTGTGCAGCTATCTTTAAAAGTTTATCTCCTTTATCGTGACCAAATGCATCATTAGTAATTTTAAGTCCGTTGACATCACCCATAATAATAGAAATTGGAAAATTTCTTTCAGTATCTAATCTTTTAATTTCTTCTTCGAAAAATCTTCTATTATATAAGCCTGTTAATGCATCATGATAACTCATAAAATATATTTCATTTTCTCTTTGTTTTTCTGCTGTAACGTCTCTAAATACTAATATAGCTCCACTGATAATTCCATTATCATCTTTTATAGGGGAAGCACTATCAGCTATTGATCTTTCTACTCCGTTTTTAGATATTAATGCAGTATGATTAGCAAGTCCTAAAATCAATCCGCTATTAAGTACATTATGTATTGGATTTTCACATTTTATTCTTGTTTCTTCATTTAATATATTAAAGACTTCTTCTAATGGTCTGCCAAGTGCTTCTTCCTGTGTCCATCCTGTTAATTCTTCTGCTACTTTATTTAATATGGTCACATTTCCTTTAGTATCTGTTGATATAACACCGTCTCCTATTGAAGCAATGGTCGTTTTTAACTTTTCTTTTTCCTCAAATAATGCTTTTTCAAGGAGCTTTCTTTGAAATATATCTTTTTCGAGTTTTTCATTTAAATTTATTATTCTTAATTGTTGATTATTTATATTATTAATCATTTTATATATTATAAAGGCAATTATAGTTGTCATAATAAACCTTAAAAATTCAGTAAATAATGAGACATGATTATATTTCATATATATTAATAAATGGATCAAATTAAAAGAAACAGAATATATAAATCCTTTTTTTCTAAACCAAAAGCAAGACAAAACAACAGGAATATAAATTAAATTTTGATAAATTATATAAATATCTTTTGTAAGGCAAATATAACTTAATAATAGTGTTAAAGAAGTAGTAATTATTAATATGATAAATTTGTAGATGTTTTTATTTATATCCATTTATTTAACCTCTTTTGTCGAATTTTTTAAATACAAAAAGTATTATATTAAATAAATATGGAAATTATATGAAGAAATAAAACAAATTTAAAATTTAGTTTGAAATTTTAAAAAAATATATAAAATTTTCATAATTTCTTCACAATAAAATGTTATAATTACATAAAATCTAAAATAAAGAAGGGATTTAAGTGAAGAAACATACAATTAAATTTAAACAAGAAAATATACTTTGTTACAGATGTATTGCTAATGTTGCTGAAGCGCTTAAACAAATCAAAGATATTCAAGAAATTAGTATAGATATAAAATCTAAAATAATAAAAATAACATATATAGGCGCTAAAATTTCAAAGGAAATAATTAAAATTATTGCAAATGATTCTATAATAAATGGGAAAACAAAATTAATTCCACAATATCTAATGAATTAATAATGTTTTTGTAAGTTTATTAAAATAGCATTGGAAATATTTGATAAAATAATATAAAAATAATTGTTTAATTATTAGGAGAAATTTAATGAATGATAATGATAAAATTAAAAAAAGATATGATAGAGCATCTAAATTCTATGATATAATCGAAATGCCAATGGAGTTAATGTCATTAAAAAAGTACAGACAAGAGGCATTTAAGGATTTGACAGGAAATGTTCTTGAGGTAGGAGTAGGAACTGGTAAAAATATTTTATATTATCCTGATGATATTAATGTTACAGCAATAGACTTTAGTGAAAAAATGCTTCATAAAGCAAAAGAAAAAGCAGAAAAATATAATAAAAAAGTTAAGTTGATACTTATGGATGCACAAAATATGAATTTTGAAGACAATACATTTGATTGTGTATTTACAACATGTGTTTTTTGTTCTGTTCCAGACCCAGTTAAAGGTTTAAAGGAAATAAAAAGAGTGTGTAAACCTAACGGGAAAATAATTATGATAGAGCATGTACGAAGTGAAAATAAAGTAATGGGCTTATTGATGGATATTTTAAATCCAGTAACTTTAAATTTATATGGTGCAAACATAAATAGAAAAACAGTGGAGAATGTAAAAAAAGCTGGTTTAAATAATATAGAAGTAACTGATTTAATGAGTGACATCGTAAAAAAAATAAAGATAAATAATATTAAGTAACTAAAAAATAAAGCCTATGAAATTTTGATTTTACATAGGTTTTTTGCTTATTTAATTGTTATTGTACTGCTTATCATTCCCATCCAACATGTATAAGTTATAGTGCCAGCATTTTTTGGTGTAAATTCAATAATATTTTTCCCAAGTTCTAATTTTTGCTGTTTTCCATATTCAGGAATAATGATTTCATTATTGCAGCCATTTAATGTACCTTTTTTAGCTACTATGGTCCATTTAAACGGAATTAAACTTAAAGCTTAATATTAAATTTAGAGGTGATGCAGTGAAGAAATTAATAAAAATGACATTTTGGGATAAAGTATTGATTAGTAGTATTATTGTATTTAATATTGGATTGATATTATTTAATGTTTTTAAATTACCTAATAAAGAAAATAAATTTATAGAAATTAAAATTAATAATGAGTTGGTTGAGAAAATATCCATTAATAAAAACACTGAAGATATTTATAACTTTGAATTTGGCGAGAATACAGGATATATTGAAGTCAAGGATGGAGCGGTAAGAATGTTAGAAATGGATAAAAAAATATGTCCGGAAAGAATATGCTCGGATACAGGATGGATTAGTGAAAGCTACGAGATTATAGTTTGTTTGCCAAATGGCATTATAATGAATATTGATGAAAACAAAGAAAATGAAGTTGATATAATAATTTAATTTGATTTAAGTAATTGTTGCAACAAGTAAAATTATAAGAATAATAAAAATAAATTTTTAATATCTAAATATCAGATGTTGTCAAAATCTGTTTGCTTTTATTATTTTTGGGTATAATACATATATGAATGAGGTGAAATAGTTAAATATAAAATGATTGATATTTAACTTAATGAGTATTATAAATATTAGATAAAATAATTATTAAATGAAAATAATTTAGCATATTAAGGAGGTTTTACCTATTAAATTAATTGATAAAGTATTTGGAAAGAAAGAAAATATTGTTATGTACACTTCTGATACATGAGATGATTGTAAGGAAGCAAAAAGTTTTTTTGCTAAACAACAAATAGAGGTTGAATATAAAAATATAGTTGAGAAGAAGAACAGGGATGAACTAAAAAATAAATATAATCGTTTGGCTGTTCCAACAATCATAATAGGCAAAAAAGTTATATTAGGTTTTGTAGAAAATAGAGATGAAATTATAGAACTTTTAAAAAACAAAATAGAAGTCTAAAGTATTTAGGCTTCTATTTTTGTTTTAATTAATTTTTAATATTAGGAATTGTTTCATTTATTTTTAAATATTCACCAATTACATCTCTTGCAATTGGTGTTGGGTATCTTCCTGAGCCCCCTTGAAATAGTACAACAGCAACTGCTATTTGAGGATCGTCATATGGAGCAAATGCTACATACCATGAAAATTCATCGTACGGTTTACCAGTTTCTGGATTAATTCCATCCTTTTGTGCAGTACCAGTTTTGCTCCCTACTTCAACAGGAAAATTTGCATAAGGGCTTGCACTATCAAATTCAGAAACACGTTTCATACCTTCTTTTATTATTTCTAAATAATTATAATCTGTAATGTCAATACGTTCAGATTCACGTAAAGGTTTATAATCCGTTTCTTTATCATCATATGTTTTAATGCTCTTAACAACACTTGCATTTCTTAAGTATCCGCCATTTGCAATGGTTTCAACATACCTTGCCATTTGAATAGTTGTAAAAGAATTATAACCTTGTCCAATTGCCATATTTAATTTATCCCCTGAACTCCAGTTCGATTGATTTATATAAGTATATTTAATGATATCAACCAAAGGAATGTTATTGCTATTTGTTTTTTCAGGATTTAATCCCAATGATTTTAAGCTGTTATATGCTTCTGTTCTTGTCATTAAATCTTTTTTATCAATCCAACTAACTATTTCTTCTATGATTTCATTTTTCTTATTTTCATCAATTATATAATCATTTTCTAAAAATTTTTCAATGTTTTCTTTTAAAAACAATATTAAATTTATTTTATTATTTAATTTTTTACTTTCAATATTAGGTACACCTCCAGATAATTCTTTAGGTATATCAATTTCAATTTCAGTTTTGCTGTCTAACCCAAGCTTCTTCGCTACTTCTATAATGTCATTTTCGTCAACTTTAACAGTATGCTTTTGATTTGTAACGGGATTTTCTCCTAAAGAAGTAACATAGAAATAAACATTGCAAGAATTTTGTATTGCCTCATACATATTCTGCCAACCATGACCTCGTCCATACAATGTATAACTCCAACAATTGAAATTCCTTTCTCCTACTTTTATAGTACCTGGACAATATATTTCTGTTAATGGATCAACTCCTTTTTCAAGTGCTGCTAAAGCTGTAACCATTTTAAAAGTAGAGCCAGGCTGAATGGACGTTAAAAGAGCTGTGTTGTATAGAGGCTTTGGCGCTAATGGATCTTTAGAATCATTTAAAAGGCTATTCCAGTCCTCTGTTGATATTCCAGTTGAAAACAAGTTTAAGTCATAAGATGGATAATTTGCAAGTGCAAGGACCTCTCCTGTTTTAACATCTAAAGCAACTATGGATCCGGATTTGGCGTTTTTATAGCTATCGCCAAATTTAAAATCACCCCATTCACTTTCAAAAACGCCACCTTTTTGAATTTGTTCAAGCCCATTTTTTAATGATTCTTCAGATTTTTTTTGAAGTTTTAAATCTATGGTTAGGTATAAATCATCACCAGGTTTTGGAGCTTGATTTGATATTGACCGTATGGTTTTTCCCATATTATTTACTTCAACAGTTTTTTTACCTTTTTCACCACTTAAATATTCTTCGAATTTTTCCTCAACACCAGTTTTGCCGATTATATCATCGGGGCTATATCCATTTTCTTTTATATATTCATTTATTTCATAATCCTGTGAAATTTTACCTAAGTACCCCAAAATATGCGCTGCTGAATCATTTTCTGGATAATAACGAATAGGCTCGATTTCTACGTTAACACCAATTAATTCATTCGATCTTTCAGAAATCATTGCAACAGTTTTTTCGGATACATCATAACTTATGTCCATTGGATGATAAGAAAGATAATTTGTTTTGTTATATCTTTCTCTAATAACAAGCATATTTCTTAAATCGTAATCATTAATTTTTGAATCAATTTTAAGAGTTTCTCTCAGTTTATTGAATGCTTCTACAGCTTCATTCTCCTCACTGCTTTCATTTAATGAATTATCATAATTTTGAACAAATGAATATTTAACTAATTTAATATTGTTAGCAAGTCCTCTATAATTTAAATAATCATAAGAAAATCTTCTTGTTTTAGAATTAGAAAAAATATTTAATATGTATTTATTTTTGTTTATTAATAATTCGCTGATTACTTCATCAGGGCCCAAATTAACATTCATTTTATTTTTTTCAAACCAGGTTTTTATGGAATTTGTTTCTATATTATTTTTTTCTTCACTGAAGACGTATTGTCCCTTAACAAGCTCAATGGGAAGGTCTTTTATATCTTTTTTTATGGTTTTTAATACTCTATCTTTTGGATTGAAATTTTCACCATAGATAACCGCTTGGTAATTTAACCACTCATAAATATTTTCTCTTACTAATTCAATTACAATTTCTTGGGTTGTATTACTTGTGTCTAAGTTTACATTATTTTCATTGGAGTTATTAGACTCTTGTAGGTCACTGTTAATAAACTCAAAAGTATCAAGCAATATAGGAAATTCATCAACTGGGTTCTCTGCATTTTCATCTAATATTTTTGACAAGGTATATGCAACATCATTAATTTCGTCATCCTTAACCTGATCAGCATATATCTGAACAGTATAACTTGACACGTTATCAGCTAATATCTTTCCATTTCTGTCTAATATTTTACCTCTTGGAGCCTTTACAGGTATATCCTTTATATTTTTTATGTCTGCTATTTTTCGATAATTTTCTCCTTCGATAATTGTTAAAGCAGCCATTTTAAAGCCTAAAATAAAGAGTAACGAAAAAAATAAAATACATAAAATATTAAATCTATTATTAAAAAAACTTTTATTAAACAAATTACCACCTCTATCATTTATGAATTATAATTTATTGGAAGCTTAATTTCATATGGAATATTGAAAAAGTAAAATACCTACATTGTAAAATTATTCATAAAGATAATTATATAAAATAGATGTGAAAATAATGTGAAGAAATTAAAGAATATGGATTTGATAGTAAGGACGATTCTGCAAGAGTTCTTGCAACAAGTGGGAAAACAAGCAAACAAATTAAGCTATAAAAATTTTTAAAAAAAAGTTTAAATACATTTTCATATAACATGATATATAGTAGTATAGAATATTTTCAAATTTCAACAAATATTACTGTATTAAAAAATGACAAATGTATAATCACCTTGCTGCATAAAACTAATATTTTAAAATTAAAAGCCTATGTACTTAAAAATTACATAGGCTCTTTGTTTATTTTATTGTTATTGTGCTGCTTATCATTCCCATCCAACATGTATAAGTTATAGTGCCAGCATTTTTGGGTGTAAATTCAATAATATTTTCCCCAAGTTCTAATTTTTGCTGTTTTCCATATTCAGGAATAACAATTTCATTATTGCAGCCATTTAATGTGCCTTTTTCAGCTATTATGGTCCACTTTAGTGGAACTCCTGCGTACACTTCAATTGGTTCATATCTGCCTGATTCAAGAGTTGTAGTTACAGTTTGGTAATCATCTTTAATGGAAGCAGTTATAGATTTGCCACTTTGATCTAAGTTTATACCAAATGGTAAAAGAATTTTATCAGCAACATTTATCCCAGCTAAGGAAAATCCGCGATTACCCATTACGAAACCTAAAATTATAACTAACATGGCACTTATCTTCATCATCTGTTTTGTAAACTTAGAGCTTAATATTGAACTAAATGCTCCAAATGAAAACATCAAGGGTACTGTACCTAAACTAAACAGAAACATGGATAAAGCTCCATTTGTAAAACTTCCTGTACCAAGCGCATATAGTTGCATTGCTTGCAAAGGTCCACATGGCATAAATCCATTTAATAATCCAACAATAAAAGGTCCATTACAATTTCTTTTATCATCCACCTTATTAGTTAAACTTTTAGGAAGACGTGGCATAATTTTTCTTAATATAGGCATTATGCCAAGCATATTAATACCCATTATTATCATAAATACACCAGCTATTAAAGAAATTAATGCTTTGCCTTTTAAAGAAATACTAAAAACTGAACCAAGTGCTCCAACTATACCACCTAAAATTGTGTAGGAAGTTACTCTGCCAAGATTGTATTGAAAACTTGGTTTTAGTTTGCTATAAATACTGTTATTTTTACTGCCTTTACATCCAGCACACTGAGATAAATTTATTCCACCGCACATGGCAATACAATGAACTGAAGTAAAAAGTCCAGCAATAAATAGCATTCCATAACCCATACTTTGTGTAACTTGAGGGAAAAAGTTAAAACCAATAGTGTTATTAATAATAATATATAACCCTATAAGTATTAGGCCTATGAATATTGTTGTAGTATTTGATGATTCTTCGTCAAATGTGTTTTTATTAGATGAAAGAACTGTATATCCAGTTCTTTCAATTATTTTATTAATAGTATCTAAATCAATTTTTTCAGGAATGTACGAAATATCCGCTGTTGACGAAGCATAGCTAACATTAACATCTATTATTCCTACTTGTTTTTTTAATGCTTTTTCGATTTTAAACTCACAAGCTGTACAAGTAACACCATCCAATCTTATTCTTTTTTTTAGTACTGATTTCTCCATAATTAATTACCAGACCTATTTCTTCCAATTTGCAAATATTGTCTCAGCTTCTTTAAAAGCTTCTTTAGAAATTATAATTGAAGTATCAGTTGTTTCTTTAACTTCTTCAAAAATTGGAACTGGATTACATCCGCCTCTTGTTACTTCAACTTCATCCATATTAAATCTGTTGCCGCAGTTTTGACAAACTAAAACATTGCCTTCTTGAACATAATAACCTCTTCCTGATGAATAACAAACTTGGCATGTGTTAAACGCAGTTCTTATTGTTCCATCAGATGCTTTAACTGCTAAAAATTCTATATTAGAACTTAATTCATTATATGAATAAAATGTTGCTTTTTCAGATATATCTGCAATAGGTATAACTATATTGCCTTCAGCATTAAGCGTTGCTGCTTGAGCAGATTCTTTTTGTTCTGTTGAATTTGCTGTTTCATCTTTAGGATTAATAAACGTAAATGCTGCAATTCCTACTACTAATGCTGCTACTACCGCTAGAATCATGTTATTATTTTTCTTTTGAGTTGTTTTTTTATAGTTCTTATTATTTTTCATTTCTTATTCCCTTTCTATTTTTAATAATTTTTTATAATAATGTGATGATACTATATTTTTGTGAAGATTTTATGTAGTTCATTTACAATGTTGTATTGATTTTTTTATAATGAGGAAATATTTGGATTTATCCAACTTGGTCTTTTAAATAATTGACACATGAAAAAAATTATGATAGGATATTTCATATAATATAAATATGATAAATATGAATGAGTATAAAACTATAATTTACAAAGCTCAATTATTACTTTATACAAGCATTTAAGAATTTACAGTTTTAGTTAATTAAAAATTCATAAATTATAAGAATATATAAAAGTAAAGGAATAATATTATGAAGTATAGAGAATCAGGAATGCCATCTGAAGAATTATGGCAATCATTTTTTAATCCTGTAGATATTCTTAAACAAATGGGTGTAGATAAAAATATAAGAATTTTAATTGATATAGGATGTGGTTATGGTACATTTTTAATACCAGCTACTGAACTTGTAAATATGAATGTAATTGGTATAGATGTTGATGAAAAACTAATAGATGTTTGTAGAAATAAAATAAAAGAAGCTAATATTTCAAATGTACAATTGATTAACGGTGATATTTCTACTGAAGAAACAATTGAAAAATTAAAAATACATCAGTCAGAAATTGATTATGTAACATTATTTAATATTCTTCATTGCGAAAAGCCATTGGAATTACTAAAAAATGTTTATGATGTTTTGAACAAGAATGGTATAGTAGGAGTTATACATTGGATAAATGAAGAAACTCCAAGAGGACCATCAATGGAAATTAGACCTAAAGCTGAAAATATTGTAGATTGGGCTTTAAAAGTAGGGTTTACTTTTAAAAAACAGATTGACCTTCCACCTTATCATTTTGGATTAGTGTTTGAAAAATAAAAAAATTAGGTAATAGGTCAAGTAATAAGTTAATTAAGAGAGAGTTTTATAAAAGATTTATAAAAAGCTCTTTTTTTGATTTTTTTTATTTTAGTAACTATAAAAAAAAATTATACCAAATAAAAAGTGTATTAAAAAAAGTGATTTTACAATTCTCCATTAATGATATAGACTTAGTATATAAAAGCTTGACTAATTTAATTATACATAAGGGGAAATATATGAAAAAAATAATTTTAGCAATACTATCAGCTTTAGTAATTTTATCCTTAACAGCTTGCTCTCAAAATGAAACAAATGAAGCTTCAAAACCGCTAAAACAACAAGAAAATAAAGTATTTAAAATTGGTGCTATTCCAGATCAAAATGCAACAGATATAGCTAAGAATATGGAAGCAATAGCTAAGTACATAGGAGAACAAACAAAACTTGATGTTGAATTCGTTCCATCAGTTGATTACGCAGCATTAGTTACAGCATTTGAAAGAGGAGAAATACAACTTGCATGGTTCGGTGGTCTCACTGGAGTTCAAGCGAGAGCCGTTTCTCCAGGATCTGAAGCTATTGCTCAAAGACCAATGGATGCAAAATTCAAATCAGTTTTTATAGCTCAAAAGGATTTAAATATTACAAGTCTTGAAGAAATAAAAGGAAAAACATTTACTTTCGGAAGTGAAAGTTCAACTTCAGGTTCATTAATGCCACGATATTTTTTAACACAAGCTGGTATTGATGCTGAAAATAATCTTAATGGAAAGCCAAACTATTCAGGATCACATGATAAGACAATAAAACTTGTTGAATCTGGCGCTTTTCAAACAGGAGCTTTAAATATCCAAGTATGGGAAAGCTTAAATGAACAAAATAAAGTTGACTTAAGTAAAGTAAAAGTATTTTACACAACTCCAGAGTATTTTGATTACCACTGGACAATTAACAGCTTAGACAATGTTGACAAAATATACGGAGAAGGTACAAAAGCTAAAGTAAAGGAAGCACTTCTTAATATAAATGAAACAAATCAACCAGAAATTATGAAATTTTTTAAAGCAGATAAATTTATTGAAACTAACAATGAAAATTACAAGGCAATTGAAGAAGTTGGAAAAAGTTTAGGAATGGTTAAATAGCGGTGAATGAAATGCAACTTAATAATATATTTGAATTAAACAATATATCGAAAGTTTATGAGAGGAAGATAGCAATATCTTCCCTTTCTCTTACCATAAAAAAAGGTGAATTAGTTGCGTTAATTGGACCTAGCGGAGCAGGAAAAACTACGCTTCTTAATTTATTGGCTAATGTACTAAAATCTGAAAGCGGGCAATTATTAATATCAGGTGTATTATCAGATAAATATAATAGTGGAAAAAAACTTGCAAAGAAAATTGGTATTATCAGGCAGCAATTTGACCTTGTAGGACAATTGCCTGTAGTTCACAATGTTTTAGCTGGACGACTTGTAGAGTGGGGTTTTTTAAAGTCGCTTTTATCATTGATATTTCCTCAAGAAAAGGAATTAGCTAAAAAAGCATTGGACAGAGTAGGCCTCCTTGATAAAATATATGAAAAAACATCAAATTTATCAGGTGGGGAACAGCAAAGAGTAGCTATGGCTAGATTACTTGTTCAAAAGCCAGAAGTTATTTTAGCAGACGAACCTGTATCGGCTTTAGACCCAGCCCGTGCTGAAGATATACTTTCAATGCTTACAAAATTAGTAAGGGAAGAAAATGAAACACTTATAACAGTACTACATTCAGTAGAATATGCTAAGAAATATTTTGATCGTATAATTGCAATGAGGGAAGGAAAAGTATATTTTGATCTTCCAGCAGAAAAAGTGACGGATAAGCTTTTATCCGATTTATATGATTTAAAGGAGTTAAATTAAATGAATAAAATTTCTCACTCCTTTGATATACATAAAAAAACAATTTTAACTTTGTTGCTTATTTTAGCTTTTATATGGAGTTTGTTTTCTGTGAATTGGGGACCGGAGCTTGTACATACAGGTGGAAAAGCTACTCTTATTCAAATTTTTGAATCTCTTTTTCATCCTGAATTATCATCTGAGATAATAAACCTTGCGTTAATAGCGACCTGGAGAACATTATCTTACGCTGTTGCAGGTATGACACTGGCAATTATTATCGCAATTTTCTTTGGAGTTTTGGCATCAGGAGTTTTAGCAAAATCTGAGCTATCTCGTCGTTTTTCAAAGGGTGTATTTAGAGGAATATTAGGATTTATGAGAGCTATCCATGAGCTTATTTGGGCATGGCTTTTTGTTGCGTCAATTGGACTAACACCATATGCTGCCATATTTGCCCTTGCTATTCCATATGGTGGAATACTTGGACGTATTTTTGCTGATATAATTAACGATGTTCCAAAGGAGCCAATAGAAGCTTTATATTCAGCTGGAGCTTCAAGGATACAACTTTTATTTTATGGTTATTTACCTATGGCTGCGTCAGATATGATAAGTTACACTATGTACAGATTTGAATGTGCAGTCAGGTCATCAACTGTTATGAGCTTTGTTGGACTTGGTGGTATTGGATTTCAAATTCAATTAGCCCTTCAGGATTTAAATTATAATCAGGTATGGACATATATGTTTTTTCTAATAATTCTGGTAGTATTAATTGATCTTTGGAGCAATATACTTCGAAAGAGGTTGGTAGAATGAAGAAGAAAATATTATTACCTAAACTTAAATATAAATTTAATTTTGTGAATTTTTCAATTTTAATAGCAATAGTTTTGATAATTGCTTCTTGGATGTTTATTTATAAAGTAGATAAGGCAGATTTTGGTGGATTGTTTACTGAAAAAAATGCTTTCTATGCTAAGAAATTTTTAAAAGGTATGTTTGGAATAGGAGAGGAGGAAACCCCTGCATTTAAAGATGCTGAAAGTTGGAAGAATGTATTGAAACTAACTTATGAAACGCTGCAAATGAGTGTAATGGCAGCAGGATTTGCGTCCATAGGTATGTTATTAACAGTAATTCCTGCAGCAAGAAATGTAGCTGAGGGTAAGTTAACTCTTTCAAAAAAATGGTATAACTGGATTTTGTTCGGGTTTATTAGAGTTATATATATTTTTTCAAGATCCGTTCCAGAGCTTGTTTGGGCAATGATTATAATATTTATTTTTAAGCCAGGTATTTTTCCAGGAGCATTGGCTTTAGCCATACATAACTTTGGAATTATAGGAAAATTATGCGCTGAAGTACTAGAGGACACAGATCTTAGACCAATCAGGAATCTTGCTTCCTGTGGGGCATCTTCTGGACAGATTCTAATTTACGGCGTGATGCCAGCAGTAATGCCAAAATTTCTTACATACATATTATATCGCTGGGAAGTTATTATAAGGACAACAATTGTTGTAGGATTTGTTGGTGCTGGCGGATTAGGTATGGATTTTAAACTTGCTATGAGTTATTTTAAGTATTCAGAGGTAACATTAATACTAATTTGTTATTTATTCCTTGTAGTATTGGCAGACATTGTATCTGAAGGAGCTCGTAAGTTATCTTCATAGTGGAAGCTCTTTTTGTATGGTATCTTGTAATTAGTAACTTAAGATGCAGATAGTGTATTTAAAATAGAAATAAATGTTTTTTCTTTATTGACAATTTTATATAAGTTATTATATAATTTTTAAAATATACTAAATAAATATGAATTGATGCAATTATGATTTTTTACATAGGGAGGATACAAATGTCAGAACAAAAAAGAAAATTAAAATTTGAAACTTTACAACTTCATGCAGGGCAGGAAAATCCAGATTCAGCTACGGATGCAAGAGCTGTTCCAATTTACACAACTACATCATATGTTTTTAAAGATTGCGCACAAGCAGCAGCTCGTTTTGATTTAAGTGAGGGTGGAAATATTTATACACGTTTAATGAATCCAACTTCATCTATTTTTGAAGAAAGAATCAATGCATTAGAAGGTGGCGTTGGAGCATTAGCTACAGCAAGCGGCGCTGCAGCAATTACTTATGCAGTTAAAGCAATTGCAAAAAAAGGTGATCATATAGTTTCTGCAAACACAATTTACGGTGGAACATACAATTTATTTGCTCACACTCTACAAGAAGATGGAATTACTACAACATTTATTAATCCAGATGTTGAAGGTGCTTTTGAAAATGCAATTCAAGAAAACACTAAATTAATTTTTATAGAAAGTCTTGGTAATCCAAATTCAAGTATTATAGATATTAAAAAAGTTGCTGACATAGCACATGAAAATAGAATACCATTAATAGTTGATAATACATTTGCTACTCCTTATTTATTAAGACCAATTGAACTTGGCGCAGATGTTGTAGTTCATTCAGCAACGAAATTCATAGGCGGACACGGAACGGCTTTAGGTGGCGTAATTATTGATGGGGGAACATTTGATTGGGAAAAGAGCGGAAAATTTGAAGTTTTAACAAAGCCAAATCCAAGCTATCATGGAATAAGCTTTACAAAAGCTTTAGGCAATGCAGCTTACATCGTTTATATTCGTACAGTTTTAATGAGAGATTTAGGTGCTACTATAAGTCCATTTAACAGTTTTCTGCTATTACAAGGTTTAGAAACTTTATCATTAAGAGTTGAAAGACATGTTGAAAATACTATGAAAGTAGTAGAGTTTTTAAGCAAACATCCTAATGTTGAAAAAGTAAATCACCCATGTTTATCTGATAACCCATACAATAAATTATATAATGAATATTTCCCTAATGGAGCAGGTTCTATATTTACATTTGAAATAAAAGGAACAGCAGAAGAGGCAAAAGCTTTTATAGACCGTTTACACATATTCAGTTTATTAGCAAATGTTGCAGATGTTAAATCACTTGTAATTCACCCTGCAAGCACAACTCACAGCCAAATGACTCCTGAAGAATTATCAGACAGCGGTATTAAACCAAATTCAATCAGATTGTCCATTGGAACAGAACATATTGATGATATTATTTATGATTTAGAACAAGCATTAAAATAAAAAATTATAATAGTCTGAGTTAGCTTAATTATAAGCTGACTCAGACTATTTATTTTTAACCCTTAAAGTGTCATTGATAAAATAAATAAACTTCAAGTTGAAGTTATATTGTAATAATAAAGTTTTTATTATATAATTTAATAAAAACTTTTGGAGTAGAAAATGATTAAAAAATTATCTGAAAGAATATATTATATGCCTCATAACGGGGATACGGACAGACCAATATTAGGATATATTAAGGGCGATAAATATTCATTAATGGTTGATGCAGGAAATTCTAAAGAGCATGTTAATTTATTTTTAGAAGAATTAGCAAAACTTGGCCTTACTTATCCTAATTTTGTAGTTTTGACACATTCACATTGGGATCATACATATGGACTTTGTGGATTAAATTCATTATCAATTGCATGCAATAAAACAAATGAACATTTAAAAGTCATGAAAGATTGGGAATGGACAGATTCAGCTATGCAAAAAAGAATTGAGAATAAAGAAGATATAGAATTTTGTGACACAATGATTAAAAAGGAATATGCTGACAGGTCACAAATTTGCATTAAAACAGTAGATGTTGTATTTGAAGATAAATTATCCATTAATTTAGGTAATGTTCAATGTGAATTTGTGAGATTGGAAAGTTCTCATGCAGATGATTGTGTTGTTATTAATGTGCCTGATGAAAAAACAATTTTTATTGGTGATATTATTTGCGAAGATTTACATTATAAAGAACCAGTTTATTATAAAGATAAATTAAACAGTTTAATAAATGATTTTATATCAATTGATTTTGAAACAGCATTATTCGGTCATTTAGAACCTCTTACAAAAAAGGAAGTATTAGATATTCTAAATAATGAAGATGCAATAGTAATATAAAAATATTTAAGATATACAAAATACACCTTGAAATCAAGGTGTATTTATATCTAACTATTTATTAAATAAAAAATAAGACCGATGCAGCAACAAAGGTCTTATTATAGAAGGGAGAACCGAAAAGGTTAGTAAGCTTATTTAGTATTGTTATTTGATTATTAATGTTATGTTATATTACACTATTTTTGTGAAGAAATTATGAAGAAAATAAAAAATATAAAATAATTGTAAAAAATATATATTAATAAGTTTATTCCTACATAAAATCTCCACATTTGTTTTATATAATTAGAAAAAACATACAGAATATTAGAGTTTTAAAAGTAAAACTGGAGGTATTATGAGTATTAAAAAAGAAAGAATTAAAGTATATGATATGACATGCACATCCTGCGAAGGTCGAGTAGAAAGAGCAATAAACAATTTAATTGGGGTAACAAACTCAAAAGCAAATTTTAGTGGGCAATATGCTGATGTTGAATATGATGATGAATTACTTAGTTTAGATGAAATTAAAAAAGCTATTAATTTTGCAGGCTACACAACACAAAATCCGAAAGATTATAAATTTATTGGAATTGTAGTTATAGTTATAGCCATAGCATTACTTGGATTTAATACAAGCGGATTTGACATGGAATCTAAATTAACAAATGCTTCCTATGCAGTTTTATTTTTAGTAGGTATTTTAACTTCAATACACTGTGTTGGTATGTGTGGCGGTATAATGCTTTCACAAAGTATTGGTAGTGAAAGTAGTAATAAATTTGAAGCTATAAAACCAGCTTTATTATATAATATAGGAAGAGTTATTTCTTATACTATTTTAGGTGGCTTAATAGGTGCTGTTGGTTCTGTATTTTCATTATCAATTAAATCAAAAGCAGCAATGCAGTTAATTGCAGGTATTTTTATGATAATGATGGGATTTAACATGGCAGGATTCAGCTTATTTAGAAAATTTCAAATTAAAATGCCAGGTTTTGCATGTAAAGCAAAAAATAAATCTAAATCACCATTTTTAGTTGGTGTTTTAAATGGACTTATGCCATGTGGACCTCTTCAAACCATGCAGCTATTTGCACTTGGAACGGGAAGCATGACAAAAGGAGCTTTGTCCATGTTCGTATTTGCAATTGGAACTGTTCCTTTAATGCTTACATTTGGAGCTATATCAGGATTGTTAAGCAAAGGGTATACTAAAAAAATACTTAAACTAAGCGGTGTTCTTGTTATAGTATTAGGTTTAATAATGGGAAACAGAGGGCTTGCAATTTTTGGAATCAATTTAAATCCTGCAACTGCACTTGCACTTAGTAGTGATAGTTCTAAAATTAATGGCGACAACTCTAATGTAGCAAAAGCTGTTTTAAAAGATGGTGTTCAAGAAATTGTAATGGCAGCTAATAATAACGGATTTACTCCTAATGCATTTTATGTTCAAAAGGGAATACCTGTAAAATGGATTATAAATGGGGAGCAAATGAATACATGTAATAATGCAATCATAATTCCTTCATTAAATAAAGAATTTAAAATTAATAAAGGTGAAAATATAATAGAATTTACTCCAGGAGATAAGGATATTAATTTTAGTTGCTGGATGGGAATGATAAACGGTGTTATAAAAGTTGTTGATAATCTTGAAGGTGTTGATACTTCTGTAGCAGATCCGTCACTTCCACCTGCAAGCACAGGACCAAGCTGCTGTGCAAGACCTATTGATGATGGCCAACAGGCTCAAACAGTTTTAGGTCCAAGTATTTACGGCGATGATATTTCAAAAGTACCAACTGATGTTATAGTAGGAAAAGCAGAAAAAGATGGAAGCTTTACATTTAAAGGTATTGGATATGAATTACAACCTTTAATAGCAGTGGTAAGCAGCTCTGAAAGTACTAAATTAATATTTGATTTTAATGAGTTCGATAATCCAAGCGGAGAAATTATAATTATAGATGGATTAACTGGAGAATCAATAACTTCATTTACAGCTAAAAAAGGAATAAATGAAATTGACTTTAAACCAAGTGCAGAAGGCGTTTATGGAGTAGTACAGCGTGATTCTATTTTAGGATTAATAGAAGTAGTAGATAATGTAGAAACAGAAGATTTAGAAGAAGTTCGTAATAAATTTTTACAATAGCAAAAATAAGCTTTGATATATGATTATCAAAGCTTATTTTCATATTACATATGGAAGTTTAAATAAGATATGGTATAATGTATTAGAATTTTTAAATAAGGGATAATAAGGGAAGGTGCCGTAAATGAATGAAAAAATACTTGTAATTGATGATGAAATTAACTTATTAAATGTAATAAAGGATTATTTATTAATAGAGTCCTATGATGTTTATACTGCGGACAATGGTAAAAAAGCATTACAATTATTTGAAGAAATAGACCCTGATTTTATAATTCTTGATTTAATGCTCCCTGATATATCAGGTGAAGAAATATGTAAAATAATAAGAAAAGAATCCGATGTACCTATATTAATGCTTACTGCAAAAAGTAGTGAAGATGATAAGGTTACAGGATTATATATTGGTGCAGATGATTATTTAACAAAGCCATTTAGCCCAAGAGAACTTGTGGGAAGGGTAAGGGCTATTTTAAGACGTTCAAGAGGAAATGCTGCTATATCAGATGTTTTAGTTTTTAATTCCAATGATTTATATATTGATATTCCAAAGCATGTAGTTAAAAAGAATGGAGAAACAATAAATTTAACACCAAATGAATTTAAGGTTTTATTAACACTTGCACAAAACCCTCATAAAGTTTATACAAGAGGTCAACTTGTTAGCATTGCTTTTGGGTATGATTTTGAAGGTTATGACAGAACAGTTGATACACATATTAAAAACTTGCGCCAAAAAATAGAAAATAATGCAAAAGAACCACAATATATTGTAACAGTTCATGGTGTGGGTTATAAATTTGAAGGTGAACGATGATAAGAATAAATGCACAGCTAAGAAAATATTTTATTTTAATATCTACTCTTTCCATTGTATTTATTTCTATTACCTCAAATATAAGCATTTATGTATTGTTTTCAAATTATGTTGAAAATATAAGAATTCAAGATGATGCTAATATTATTCAGTACGTAGAACGTGAGTATAGTGGAAATGGTGAAATGAATTATCAGTTTCAAATGAGTATTATGCATTATACTTTAAGTGAAAATATTAATATAATAATCAGAGATAAAGATGGAAAAATATTATATAATTCAAGTAACCAAGAGAATATATTTAATATTCCTGTTACAGAAAATATGTTAAATGATGTTGATACTGAATATAAAAATTATCCATTTAATTTTGATGGTAATTTAGCAGGATCAATTGATATAGGTAGACCTAAAAGTATGCTGTCAAATTTTGAAGATAAACAATTTTTAAGTACTATTAATACTGTTTTTGCTATTGCTTTTATTTTTTCATTATTTTTTGCAATAATTTTAAGTATGCATATTTCGAAAAAATTTTTAAATCCTATTTATTTAATTAAAGAAAATGCAAAGTTAATTGAAAAAGGTAAATATAAAAAATTAAATGAAGTAAAAACAAATACTTATGAACTGCACGATTTATCTTTATCAATTAAAGAACTTTCAGAAAAGCTTGATTATCAAGAAGCTTTAAGAAAAAGAATGACAAATGATTTAGCTCATGAACTTAGAACACCTATTGCAACAATTCAAAGCCATATAGAAGCTTTTATGGATGGAGTTTGGAAACCTGATTTAGAAAAATTATCTATAATTCACGATGAAATTACAAGGCTTACAAAATTAATAAATGAATTAGCAGATTTATCAACTGTTGAAAATGATAATATAAAATTAAATATAACAAATGTAAATTTGTCTAATTTAATAAATAATATAGTTACAAGTTTTGAACCCATGTTTATAAGCAAAAATATAAATATTAAAAAATCCATAGAAGAAAATATTTATTTTTTAGGAGATGAAGAAAGACTAACAAGAATTTTCATAAATATCATTTCAAATGCATACAAATATACAAATGAAAATGGGAATGTTTTTGTAGATTTAAAACAAAATAAAGATAAAATAATTATAGAAGTTGAAGATTCCGGAATAGGAATACCAAAGGAAGATTTAAAATATATTTTTGAAAGATTTTATAGGAGTGACATTTCAAGAAACAGAAAAACTGGTGGAATGGGTATTGGGCTTACAATTACAAAAGCTTTAGTAGACGCTCATGATGGCACTATAAATGTAATAAGTGAACAAGGTAAAAAAACAAAAGTTATTGTAGAGTTTAAAGTGCCGCGCTAATTTATTAAATATAATTATGTAATGCAAGTAAAAACGTGAAAACATTTTTCTGTTGACAAATGTTGTAAATACAGCTAAAATTATAATATGAATATTTATCTCCGAGCTATTATTTCTAAAGCTAAGCCATGAAATAACAGCCGTTAGGGTTTAACTGGAAACAGCTAAGCCTCCTGTTGGAAAGGAGAATGCCAGAGGCATCTCTTTTCGTATAATAAATTACATATATGAAAGGAGTTTTTTTATGAAAAAAACTAAAAAAGTACAAAAGGGATTATTAATAGCTTTATTGACATTTATATTTGCGTTGTCATTAACAGCATGCTCATCCCAAAAACCAGCTGAACAAAAGCCAGCTGAACAACAACCTGCAGATCAGCCAGCAGAAGAAGCATCTATGATTTTAGCAACAACTACAAGTACAGAGGATTCGGGATTGTTAGATTTCTTGCTTCCTAAATTTAAAGAAAAAACAAATATAAAAGTTAATGTTGTGGCAAAAGGAACTGGTGCAGCTCTTGAACTTGGAAAAAATGGAGATGCTGATGCACTTTTAGTACATGCTAAAGCTCAAGAAGAAGAATTTGTAAAAGGTGGATTTGGTGTTGAAAGATTTGATGTTATGTACAATGATTTCATAATAGTTGGGCCGAAAAATGATCCTGCAGGATTAAAAACAAGTACACCAAATGATCCAATAGCAGCTTTTAAATTATTAGCAGATACTAAATCAACCTTTATATCAAGGGGTGATGATTCGGGTACACATACAAAAGAAAAAGCTTATTGGAAAGATGCCTCTATAACTCCAGAAGGAGACTGGTATGTTTCTGCTGGAACTGGAATGGGTGCAGTTTTACAAATGGCAGCAGAAAAAGGTGGATATACTTTAACTGACAGAGCAACGTATCTTTCAATGAAGGATGAGCTTGATCTTCAAATAGTTATAGAAAAAAATGATAAAATGTATAATCAATATGGCGTTATTATGGTCAACCCCGATAAATATCCAATAAAAAAAGCTGAAGCTCAGGAATTTATAGATTGGATACTTTCTGAAGAAGGACAAAACTTAATAGCTGAATATGGCGTTGAAGAATTTGGTGAACCATTGTTTGTTCCAAACGCAAAATAATCTTAGAAAAATTTTCAATAAGATAATGAATGAATATTCTAATTTTAATAAATAAATAAATAAATAAATAAATAAATAAATAAATATGCGAAAAGAAAAAATAGGTGAGTTAATGATGAATTTTATTATAGATTTTTTAAAAACATACAATGATATATTTACAGTTATTGGTTTGTCTTTAATAGTATCTGTTTCTTCAACCTTAATTTCATCTTGTTTAGGATTAAGTTTAGGAATCTATATTTCTTTAAATGATTTTAAAATAAAAAAACTACTTATGAGGGTAACTAATACCCTCATGAGTTTACCTCCTGTTTTAATAGGTCTTTTAGTTTACATGCTTTTATCAAGAAAAGGACCTTTAGGAAGTTTACAACTTCTATTTACCCCAACAGCTATGATTATTTCTCAAACACTTCTTGTTTTTCCAATAATATTAGGGCTTACAGTATCATCAGTTTCAGAAATATGTAAAGAAATAGAATTTACTTGTATTTCTCTTGGAGCAAGCAAAAAAGACACATTTTTTACCATATTAAAAGAATGTAAACTACAACTTTTATCAGTTGTCACTGCAGGTTTTGGAAGAGCTATTTCAGAAGTAGGAGCTGTTATGATGGTGGGGGGCAATATTAAAGGGGCAACAAGGGTTATGACAACCTATATCGCCCTTGAAACTGGAAAGGGCAATTTTAATGAAGCAGTTTTCATAGGATTTGTATTATTGTTTATTTCCTTTACTATTAACTCAATTTTATATAATCTCAAAGGTAGTGAATAATATGAACATTATTATAAAAAAAGCATTTAAGGAATATAATAAAACGAAAGTCCTTGATATAGATGAACTAAATTTTGAGGAAAATAATATTTATGTTATACTCGGCTCAAATGGAAGCGGAAAAAGCACGCTCATTAACTGTATTTCTGGTTTATACCAGTTAAGCGGTGGTAATATTTTATATGATGGAAAAACTTTAAATATAGATATAAAAAAAGAAATTTCTGTAATGGTTCAAAAACCGTATTTATTTAATATAACAGCAAAAGAAAATATTATAAGAGGATTAAAATTTAGAAAATTTAATGAAATAGAAATCAACTATGCGTTTGAAAAATATAAATCGTATTTTAACATAGAAAATTTGTTAAACAAAAAATCAAAATGGCTTTCGGGTGGTGAAAGAGCTAAAATTGCACTTTTAAGAACTGCAGTGCTTGAAACAGAACTTACAATTCTTGATGAACCAACTGCAAGCATGGACATAGAAAGCTCTATGATAGCAGAAAAATTAATTTTAGATATGAAACAAAATAAAAAAACTATAATAATAGTTACCCATGATGTAAATCAGGCAATGAGAGTAGCAGATTGCGTCATTTTTATGGACAAAGGAAAAATTATTGAAATGGGTAATAAGAATAAAGTTTTAAAAAACCCAGAGAATAAACTTGTAAAGCAAATATTGAACATTTAAGCATCTTTAGTATAATTGATACACGGATATTATAAGGTGCTTTTAAAAATATATATCAAAATGGAGGTTTAAAATGATAAGAACTGGAATATTAACAATCAGCGATAAAGGATCAAAAGGACAAAGGGAAGATGGAACTGGTCCCGCAATAAAAGAAGCACTTGATAAAGAATTATATGAAGTAGAATATTACAAAATAGTACCTGATGAAATAGAAATAATTTGTGATCAATTAATATATATGTCAGATGAGCTTAACCTCGATTTAATACTTACAAATGGTGGAACAGGTTTTTCAAAAAGAGATATTACTCCAGAAGCTACATTAAAAGTTATAAAAAAACAAGCTCCGGGAATATGTGAAGCAATGCGTTACAAATCACTTCAAATAACTCCTAAAGCAATGTTATCAAGAGCTATAGCAGGAATTAGAAATAATACACTAATAATTAACCTACCAGGAAGTCCAAAAGGAGCTGTTGAAAACTTACAATTTGTTTTACCGGCACTTCCACATGGTATAGAAATTTTAAACGGCACAGCAAGTGAATGTGCAAGAAAATAGAAAAAGTACACGTGAAGACATACATCAGTTAGGAGTACTATATGAACTTATTCAAAGTATTTACAGTAAAAGATACTAAAAATTTAATAGATGATAATTTTATTTATGAAATGCAAATTGAAACTATAAATATTATTGAAGCGACTGGCAGAATAATTAAAGATGATATTAAAGCATCTGTTAACGTACCTGATTTTAAAAGGTCAACAGTTGATGGTTATGCTGTTTTATCAAGAGATTTATTTGGAGCAAGCGAATCAATTCCAGCATTTTTAAATTATAAAGGTGAAATATTAATGGGAGAAGAAGCAATAGGTGAAATAAAAATGCCAGGAGATTGCTATTATGTCCCAACAGGTGGCATGCTTCCTTGTAAATCTGATTCTGTAATAATGATTGAATACACACAAAAGCTTGATGAAAATACAATTCTTGGTGAAAAACCTGTTTCTACAAATGAAAATGTAATAGATATTGGTGAAGATATTAAAAAAGGTGAAATAGTAATAAAAAAGGGCACTAAACTTCGAGCTTATGAAATCGGAGTATTATCAAGTTTAGGAATCAGTAAAATAGAAGTATATAAAGCACCAGTTATTGGAATTATATCCACAGGTGATGAAATAGTTGATTGTGAAGAAACCCCAAAAATCGGTCAAATAAGAGATATAAATACATATTTATTATATTCTCTCTGTGTTGAAAGCGGATGCGAACCAAAGAAATATGGTCTAATTAAAGATGATTTTAATTTATTAAAGCAAACTGTTGAAAAAGCAGTAGAAGAATGTGATATAGTTCTAATGTCTGGTGGAAGTTCCGTAGGAAAAAAAGATCACACTGTAAATGTAATTAATTCATTAGGTGATGAAGGAGTTTTAGTGCACGGAATTTCAGTTAAACCAGGAAAACCAACTATAATAGGAAAAGCTAATAATAAAATAATTTTTGGTCTTCCAGGACACCCGCTTGCATGTGCTGTAATTTTTAAAACAATGGTTAAATATTATATTGATAAAATTTTAAACTTTCATGAAATTTCATATCCTGTTAAGTGTAAATTTGCAATAAATTATCATGGAGCAAAAGGAAGGGAAGAATATCTTCCAGTAATTCTGTCAGAAGAAAATGAAGAAATAATTGCAAAACCCATTTTTGGAAAATCAGGTCTCATAACAGGATTTTCAAAAGCATGGGGTTATGTTAAAATAGAAAGAAATGAAGAAGGTATTAAAGAAGGTCAATTTGTTGACGTATATAAATTTTAAATGTTAATAATGCAAATAGCGTTATTGTTAAAATAATATAACGAAAATTATAAATACCGCAAATAACGGAGGTTTAAATTGCAGAATGTTTATTTGTCAAACTATGAATTAAGTGAAGCAATTAATATATATTTTAAAAAATTAGGAAAATTAAATTCTAAAACAGAAGTTGTAAATACATGGGATGCAAATGGTAGAATTACAGTTAATGCTCTGTTTTCTTTAATTTCATCACCTCATTACAATTCATCTGCAATGGACGGCATTGCAGTTAAAAGTGAAAAAACTTTTAAAGCTTCTGATAGAAATCATATAGTGTTACAAGAAAATGTAGATTATGTAGTTGTTGATACAGGGGATCCTATTTTAAAAGAATTTGATGCTGTAATAATGGTTGAAGATTTAATAAAAGTGGATGACAATCATGTGGAAATTTACGCAGCAGCTGTTCCATGGCAAAATATTAGACCTCTTGGAGAAGACATAGTAGAAAATCAACTTATTATTCCATCAAACCATAAAATAAGACCAGTTGATATAGGTGCATTAATTGCAGGAGGTGTAAATAAAATTGAAGTTTATAAAAAACCTTCTGTTGGTATAATTCCTACTGGAACTGAATTAGTAGAAATAGGTACTGATTTAAAAGTTGGAGATATTATTGATTTTAATTCAAGAACATTTGCTGCACAAGTAAGTGATTGGGGCGCAGTTCCAAATAGATATAATATAGTAAAAGATGATTATGAATTAATAAAAGCCGCTGTAATAAAAGCAGCTGAAGAAAATGATATTGTTTTAATAAATGCTGGATCATCTGCAGGCAGAGAAGATTTTACTTCTTCAGTTATTTCTGAAGTAGGAGAATTAATTATACATGGCGTAGCAATAAAACCAGGCAAACCAGTTATGATGGGTATTGTAAAAAATAAACCAATTATAGGTATACCTGGGTATCCTGTTTCAGCATATTTTGTAATGGAAGAAATAGCAAAAAAATTAATTTTAGGTTATCAAGGTTTAATGGAAACTAAAAGTAAAATAGTTCAAGCAGTTTTAACTAAAAGAGTTATGTCATCACTAAAATACCATGAATTTGTAAGAGTAAAACTTGGGTATGTGGATGAAAAGTATATAGCAACACCATTAACAAGGGGTGCAGGAGCGACCATGTCCTTAGTTAGAGCAGATGGAGTTTTAGAAATTGAACAAAGCATAGAAGGAATAGAAGCAGGCGTTTTAGTTGAAGTTAAACTATTAAATACAGAAGACAATATTAAAAATACACTTGTTTGTATCGGTTCACATGATCCTATAATAGATATTGCTTCAGACATAATGCACAAAAATAACAATAAGTATTTTCTTTCATCTGCAAATGTTGGAAGTATGGGTGGTATAATGTCTTTAAAAACAGGTGAAACACATATAGCTCCTATACATTTGTTGGACATGGAAACAGGTGAATACAACAAATCATATGTAAATAAATATTTATCTAACAAAGAAATAGCATTAATAAAATGTGTTAACCGAATTCAAGGTTTCATAGTTGCAAAAGGTAATCCATTAAACATAACAAAATTTGAAGATTTAACAAGAGAAGATATTAGGTTTGTAAATAGGCAAAGGGGTTCTGGAACAAGACTCCTCCTTGATTATAATTTAAACAAATTAAATATT